>JAFGSQ010000043.1 GCA_016934535.1 candidate division WOR-3 bacterium | reverse complement strand
GGTGAATGATTAAAATGAACGCATGGGAATATAAACAGAAAATTAATTCCGATCTAAAGGAATTATTGGAACCAGACGAAAAAATCCTGACTGCGTGGGAAGGAGGATCAGCAGCGACCGGATTTCAAGACGATTTTTCTGACCTCGATCTTGCCGTAGTTTGTGAAGATGAACACGTCGAAGATATTTTTGTCTCAATAGAAAAGTATCTTAAAAAAAATCACGGGATCGAGGCTAAATTCAGGATGCCTGAACCTACGTGGCACGGTCATTCTCAGTGTTTTTATCTTCTTAAAGATTCTCCGAAACATTATTACGTCGACTTGGCTGTTATGAAAGAATCTTCAAAGGATAAATTGACACAAAGCGACAGACACGGTAAAGCGGTTGTCTGGTTCGACAAAAAATCAATGATAGATGTAACTCCGACAGATGAGGACGAATTGAAAAAAAATTGCTCGGCTTTTTATAAAAAAATCCGAAGTGGACCTCAATGGCTGTGGGAAATCGAGTCGAAAAAAAACTGCGACAGAAAGCATTTTATTGACGCCAAGACAAATTACGACGTTTTAGTCCACAGAAATCTGGCAGGACTTTTGAACCTGAAATACAGAAAAAATAAATACGACTTCGGACTAAGATATTCCGAGAGAGATTATCCGCCTGATGTTTTAAATAAGGTAGAACAACTTTTGTTTATAACATGTCCCGAAGACCTTCCGGCAAAACTGGAAATGGTCTTGAGCATGATAGATGAGTTAAACAAAGAGCTTTGTACCGAATACGGTTGATTTTGAAAAGTTTTTCGGTTAAAGAATAATCATGCCTACAAATCTTCCTCCAGAGTATTTTGAGGCTGAAAAAAGATACAAAGAAGCTCTGGACCTGCAGGAAAAGATAACTCTGCTGCAGGAACTCATTGGCACTGTCCCCAAACACAAAGGTACCGACAAACTCAGAGCCGATCTTAGAAAAAAACTCTCGAAGTTCAAAGAAGCCCGTCATTCTAAAAAAAATGTATCAAGGCACGAGTCGCTTTTTTCTTTAAAGAAAGAAGGAGCCGGACAAATAGCATTAGCCGGCGCTCCGAACACCGGGAAATCATCACTATTGTCTGTCCTCACCCACGCAAAACCTGAAATAAATTCTTCTCCCCACACAACATGGAGCCCTCTTCCCGGTATGATGAAATATAAAGACATACTCATACAGTTGGTTGATACTCCTCCTCTCACTCGTGATTTCGTCGAACCTCAGCTTTTCGACCTTTTGAAAAGAGCGGACTTAATAGCCCTGGTCGTAGATCTGGAGGGCGATCCTTTCACGCAGACAGCCGAATCCCTCGAGATACTCAAAGAACACAGAATTGAGCCTGTGGGAGATGATTACGTGAAAAAATCACACAAATCCAAATTTATACTTATTGTCAACAAACACGATGGTGACGATTTCGCGGAAGATTACGAGATATTCAAAAAACTTTACGATTGCCCTTTCGCATCAGTTCCTGTTTCATCAAAAACAGGATGGAATATTGAGTGTATTAAAGAAAGATTTTTCCGGGAACTCGATTGCATAAGAGTGTATTCCAAAAAACCTGGTTTCCATGCCGACATGTCCACACCTTTCATCCTCAAAAAAGGCGCTACGATAGAGGATTTCGCCGTAACCGTTCATCAGGATTTCAGAAAGAACCTGAAAATGGCAAAAGTATGGGGAAAAGGCGTTTATGACGGACAGATGGTGCAGAGAGACCATTCTCTGTCGGACGGAGACGTAGTCGAGCTCCACTTGTGAAAAAGTGTTCCTGTAAAAACCTCTCATCTCAAATTTCTGAAAAAAAAATCTCGGTCCAGCCGAAATTGTCTGTGTAAAACTTCAGTGTTCCGTTTTCTGAATATTTTTCCATCACGGTTTTTTCAATATTGATTCTGAGTCCTTCGTATTCAAAAGCGAGTACTCCGCTTGCTTCATAATTTTCGACAAGAGACCCGACCGGGCCGTACGAGGCGTTTCATCACCCCTGAATAATAGCTTGAATCGATATGTTCAGCGATCCGTTTCGTTTTTTTATGTATGAAACGAGATTCAGATTGGAGAATTCAATTATTTTCATAAGTACAATTTTATACCGACATAATAGATAATCAAAATGAATTCATTCGACGAAATTCAAATTAAAATAAAGTATGATTACACTTAAGTGTTTCTCTCCGGATCGTTTCTTTTTCTTTCGTTTTCCGTGAGAAATCTTTTTCTGAAACGTATGTTTTTCGGTGTTATTTCGAGGAGCTCGTCATTTTCAATGAATTCGAGTGCGAATTCGAGCGTTATTTCCCTCGGCGGTGTCAGTCTTATCGCTTCGTCGGAACCGGCCGCCCTTATGTTAGTCAGTTTTTTTTCCTTTGTCGCGTTGACGACAAGATCCCTCGCTTTGTGACTTGTCCCTATTATCATGCCTTCGTAGACGTCGTCACCGGGTCTTATGAATATCTCGCCCCTTTCCTGCAGGCTGAAGAGGGCGTAACCGGAAGCTTTACCCGCGTTCATTGATATCTGTGTCGGACCTCTGCGACGAGGGATTTCACCTTTGTGCTTCTGATACATGTAAAAATTCTGATACATCGTGCCCGTTCCGCGCGTCATCCTCAGGAGTTCGCTCCTGAATCCCATAAGCCCTCTCGTCGGTATAAGAAATTCGAGGCGCAATGTCCCAATCGAGGTGGTCTGCATGCTTTTGAGCTCAGCTCTCCTCGGGCCGAGAGCTTCTATTACGCTTCCCTGATAACCCTGGTCAATTTCCACGAGAACTTCTTCGACAGGTTCCAAAGCGTCGCCGTTCATTTTGATCATGATCACTTCCGGAGCCGACACTTCGAATTCGTAACCTTCTCTTCGCATTGTCTCGATGAGGATTGACAAATGCAATTCGCCTCTGCCGGAAACTTTTATTTTTTCCGAGCCGTCGAATTTCTCTATCTTTATTCCCACATTAGTAAGAGCTTCGTATTCGAGCCTTTCCCGTATGTGTCTTGATGTCAGAAAACGCCCGCCGTCTTTTCCCGAAAGAGGACTCGTGTTGTGGGAAAAGACTATTGATATTGTCGGTTCGTCGATTTTGATTTTCGGCAGGGCTACAGGGTAATCGGGTGCAGATAAAGTCTCGCCGACATGGACTTCGTCAATTCCGGCCGCGAGAATAATGTCTCCCGCAAGAGCCGACTGCACTTCAATTCTTTTCATGCCTTTGTATTTTAGTATTTTTGAAATCTTGGACAGTTTCACCGACCCGTCTGTTTTTACGAGAACGACGGGATTGCCTGTTTCGATTTTTCCGTGGAAAATTCTTCCTATCGAATATCTTCCGACGTAGGGATCGTAATCGAGCATCGTGATGAGCATCTGAAAAGGTTTTTCAGGATCGGCGACCGGAGGAAGCACTCTGCGTAAAATCGTTTCAAGTAGAGGCTTCATGTTTTTTCCTTCTTCGTCGAGATCGAGAGTGGCAATGCCGTTTTTTGCAGAAGTATATATTATGGGAAAATCGAGCTGTTCGTCGGTGGCGTTGAGCTCACAGAAAAGATCGAATGTCATGTCGGCGACCTCGAGAGGTCTGCAATTTTTTCTGTCTATCTTGTTAATTACGAGAATCGGTTTGAGGTGAAGTTCGAGAGATTTTTTGAGAACGAATTTCGTTTGAGGCATTGGACCCTCGAATGCGTCCACAAGAAGCAGGACTCCGTCGACCATTTTCAGTATTCTTTCGACCTCGCTTCCGAAGTCCGCGTGACCGGGAGTGTCGACTATGTTTATCTGTATTCCTTTGTATGGTATAGAGGCATTTTTAGAGACAATGGTAATTCCCCTTTCTCTTTCGAGGGGATTGACGTCCATTATCATATGTTCGCCTTCCTTGAACTCGTAAGCTCCGGTCTGACGGAGCAGAGCGTCGACAAGAGTTGTCTTTCCGTGATCTACGTGTGCTATTATCGCTATGTTGCGTATGTCTTTTCTTCGCTTCTGATTCGGCATTCTTTTATGCGTCCTTTACTGAAATTTTTAAGAGAATCTGTCAGACCAGGGAAATACAGTTTATACGTTCGTTATATAAAAGTAAATCAAAAATTATCATTTGACTTGAATCACAGAAATGTTTAATAATCTTTTTATGGTTATAAAATCAATATTATATCCGCGTTTTTGAGGAAACAGAACAAAGACCAGTTTGGTCCGAAAAGAAAACCCCGAAAATGTTTTCTGCGCTGTTTTCTCACCCGAGAATTTATCCTGATTTTTCAATAATCCCGCTTTTTTGTATTCCACCTCTTGTCAGAGGATTGTATTTATCTCCAAAAATGAAATTTAATAAATCGAGAACCGTTAAGAATGGAAGGGAGTGAAGCGTGGCCAGAATAACGAAATTTTTCTCGTCAAAACCTGGGATCGTGATATCAGGGGCGGTAATAGGATTAGTCGCAGTCCTCCTGCAGAAATTTGGCAACCCCGCCAACATGGGAGTCTGCGTCGCATGTTTCGAAAGGGACATAGCAGGAGCGCTCGGGCTTCACAGGAACGCAGCTGTCCAGTACATCCGCCCCGAGATAATAGGCTTCGTTCTTGGCGCGATGGCATCGGCGCTGATTTTCAGGGAATTCAAGCCGAGGGGAGGATCTTCTCCTCTCGTAAGATTTTTCCTCGGAATGTTCGCGATGATAGGTGCTCTGGTATTCCTGGGTTGTCCCTGGAGAGCTCTTTTAAGGCTGTCAGCCGGCGACGGCAACGCAATATCAGGCATACTGGGACTTTTTTCAGGAGTAGTCGCAGGGTCAATATTTTTAAAGAAAGGTTATTCTCTTGGGAAAAGCGTCAAAACTTCATACGCCGGCGGACTCGTTTTTCCTATTTTCATGATAGCTCTTTTTCTTTTTCTCATTTTCAGAGTTTCTTTCGGCGAAGGAGCGCCGATATTCTTCAGCGAAACCGGGCCCGGTTCTATATTCGCACCTGTTCTGATATCCCTGGGTGCAGGTCTTTTAATAGGATTTTTAGCCCAGAGGTCGAGATTCTGCACGATGGGTGCGGTCAGAGACGTCGTTCTCATAAAGGACTGGCACCTCATGAGTGGCGTAACGGCTCTGGTATTAACCGCTTTGGTCACGAACATAATATTAAAACAGTTCCACGCCGGATTCGTTCTTCAGCCGGTTTCGCATTCATCTCATGTCTGGAATTTTCTCGGCATGGCTCTTGCAGGTCTTGCTTTCGCTCTGGCCGGCGGATGCCCGGGAAGGCAGTTGTTTCTTTCGGGAGAAGGAGACCAGGACGCCGGCGTTTTTATCGCGGGCATGATAGTCGGCGCGGGATTTTCTCACAATTTCCTGCTCGCGTCGTCTCCCGATAAATTGAGCGAAGCAGGGACGATCTTAGTGGGAGGTCCGGGGCTTTTCGGGAAATACGCCGTAATCATGGGGTTGTTGTTCTGCCTGTTTGTAGGTTTTACTATGAAAAGCCTGAAAATAAAAAAAGGAGAATGAAAATGGAAGATATGATTGTAGACGCCCGGGGCTTATCATGCCCGCAGCCGGTTCTCGAAACTCTTTCCGCCATAAAGAAATTCGAAGAAGGGTCGATAATCGTCTTGGTAGACACGACTACGTCGAGGGACAACGTCAGGAGGGCGGCTGAAAAAAAAGGATTTAAAACAGAAATTGAAGTTTCAAACGGGGGCGAATTCAGGGTAAAATTGTCGAAATAAAATGAACCTGATTTATCTGGACAATTCAGCAACTTCGTGGCCGAAACCGCCTGAAGTTATCGAGGCCGTGAGGGCTTTCATGGAATATCCCGGATCCAGTCCGTCGAGGGGTTCGCACCGGATGTCGGTTGAGGCAGGACGCATGGCTTACGAATGCCGCGAAGAGATGGCGGGTTTCTTCGGTTTGAAAGATCCGTTGAGAGTGGTTTTTACATTGAATGCTACAGAATCAATAAACACCGTACTTTTCGGACTGCTGGATCCGGGAGACCACGTTGTGACGACCTCTCTCGAACACAACGCAGTCATGAGGCCTCTTAATTATTTGAGAGAAATAAAATCCGTCGAGTACACTGCGTTGCAGGCTTCGGAGCAAGGTGAAATTGATCCCAGGGATTTCGAAAAAGCGATAAACAAGAACACGAAAATGTTCATCGTAAATCACTGTTCAAACGTTATAGGATCGATTGCGCCGGTCGAAGAGATAGGCGCAATAACGCGTGAACACGGATTGCTTTTCCTCGTCGATGCCGCTCAGAGCGCGGGTGAATTCGAAATTGACATGCATAAAATGAACATAGATCTTCTGGCTGTGACAGGGCATAAACTGCTCTACGGCCCCATGGGTATCGGAGCTCTTCTCGTAGGAAACAAAGTGGACGAAAAAAAAATGAGGCCGCTGAAAAGAGGAGGAACGGGAAGTTTTTCTGTTGAAGAATGTCAGCCCAATTTTTTCCCCGACAAACTCGAAAGCGGGACTATGAACGCGGTTGGAGCGGCCGGACTTTTAGCCGGCCTTAGATGGGTAAAAAAAACCGGCTTGAAAAATATTCTAAACGGCGCCAGAAAAAAATTTTTAAGGTTTACCCAACAACTCGAAGAAATACAAGAGGTGAAAGTTTACAAATCATTTTCGCCTCAAAAGCAGTCCGGAACTTTTTCGGTGACTATAGACGGTGTAAGCGTAAGCGAAGCGGGAGGCATACTCGACGAAAAATACGGAATACAATCGAGAGTGGGATTGCACTGCAGTCCTTCCTGCCACAGGACCATAGGCACGTATCCGGACGGAACTATACGCCTGGCGCCGGGGTATTTTACGGGAGAAGACGAAATTGATTACACCGTCAAAGCGATCACTGAAATTGCCGGAAGGTGTAAAAGTGCCTGACAGCGAATTATTTGGCGTCGTGTTATTTCATTCGGTGTCATCGGCTTTCAAACTTGAGAGTATACTCCGTACAAAGAATGTCCGGACAAAACTGGTTCCTACTCCGCGCCATTTGGATTCAGACTGTGGAACGAGCCTGAGATTTTCGTGGGAGGATTACGAGAAAGTGAAGGAGGAAGTTAACCGATCGGCTGTAGAAATCAAAGACATCCGTAAGTTGTAAAGAGGAAAAAATGGAAAAAATCTATTTGACTAATTTCTCTGAAAAAGCCGGTTGAGCTGCCAAAATAGGTCCGTGCGACCTGAGCGATTTGCTTAAAAAACTGGACGTCAGAAAAGACTCCCGTGTCCTGGCAGGCATTGAGAGCTCTGACGACGCCGGCATCTATATCCTTAACGGAGAGACGGCTCTCGTTCAGACCATTGATTTCATTACTCCTATAGTGGACGACCCTTTTTCGTTTGGCAGAATAGCGGCGGCAAATTCTCTGAGCGACATATACGCGATGGGGGGTACTCCTTTGACTGTCCTGAACGTGTGCTGTTTCCCCGTCGGAAAGCTCGAAAATGCGGTTTTCATAGAAATACTCAAGGGTGCTATGAGCGCAGTGGATGAGTCCGGCGCATTTCTTGTCGGAGGGCATTCGATAGAAGATAAAGAGCTGAAGTTCGGACTGTCCGTCACCGGTCAAGTCCATCCGTCAAAGTTGTGGAAGAACAACACTCCGAAAGCCGGCGACAGTTTGGTTTTGACCAAACCGCTGGGCACGGGGATAATTTCTACCGCCATTAAAGCCGGAATAGCCTCTGAAGCCGACGTCAAAGAGATAGTCGCATCGATGTCCGCGCTGAATATGATAGCCGCGGAGACGGCAAAAAAATATTCTCCGAGCGCCTGTACTGACGTCACTGGATTTGGACTGATTGGTCATCTGAGAGAGATGATAACAGGTTCAGGTACGGGAGCTGAGGTTCAAACATGTATGGTGCCGCTTTTTTCTTCGGTACTCGATCACGCCTCTTCGGGCATGATACCGGGGGGAGGAGGCGCGAACAAAAAAGCCTACGGATGCTCCGTGAACATAAAAGGCGGAATTGACGATCTGATATTTGAAGTCCTTTTCGACCCCCAGACATCGGGAGGGCTTCTTATGGCTCTGTCCGATGCTGATAATTACGTGGAAGATCTCGTCGAAAAAGGATTGAAAGCCAGCGTGATAGGCAGATTTACCGACAGAGAAGGAAAAATCGAACTGGTTTAAATCGGCGCTTTCATTCCACCCAGCCATTGTGCTCGCTGTTACCACCCCACATCGCCCATCCTGTGTTGTCTTCATCGCCTGTTTCCAGACAGAAGATTTTACCCAGGGTGGTGCCCCAGAAAATCTTTCCATCCATGACTGAAGGCTGAAAAACAATCGGTTCGCCGCAGTTGTAACTCCATAACAGGTTTCCATTGCCGGCGTCCAGGCAAAGAATCTCGCCCGTACTGCTTCCAACAAATATTTTATCATTGACGATGGCTGGAGGAGTCAGAGCTCTCCCGCATTCAAGAGTGTCCTGATACTCATACTGCCAAATCATTTCTCCGGACTCCGGATCGTTTCTGGTTACCACGTCACCCTGAGCGCTGAAGAGGTCGGAATCGTATATCAGGGGTCTTGATCCCTGGTAGGACCAGGCACCCGATACGGAAAAAACCCCAACGTTTTCCTCGGCAAGCCCGAGTTGAGCGGTCGAAGGAGTTGATGAGAAACCTACCTGGGCGTCAAGATCTGCCTGCTGCTGCCCCGACGCGGATGTCCTGTCGGCGTTTAAGTAATCTGCTGTCATGTAATTTATGGGAGTCTCGTTGATCTGTCTTCCGCTGCCTCTTTCGAAGTATCCCAAGCCTTCAAATCTTTGAATGAAGGAGGTACCTGTTTTGTCCAAAATCTCTTCGTCCTGCCTCATGCTCGTGTAAATTTTGTCGCCGTATATCCAGGGAGCAGAGCTGGCGTTGTAGTTTTCTCTCCAGAGTTCTTCTCCGTCTTTAGTTTTATAGCAATACACCATGCCGTCGAAGGTCGATAGGTATATTTCGCTGTCGCAGACGACAGGAGCCGATATTATGTCGGAGACGATGCTTTTGTTCCAATAGTTTACTCCCGTGAAAAGGTCAAAGCAGGCCAGAACATGGCCGTTCGCACCCGGATACGCCATAAAGACTTTTCTTCCTGATATAGCGGGTTGGCTCATTAGGGGATCACCAAGCCACCTGTGCCAGACGTCTTGACCGTCACGGGCTTTCAAAGCGTAAATCACGCATGATTCAGTGTTGAAAACGACGATTCCGTTTTTAACAACGGCGGCAGTCGGGCCGTCGTCTCCGGTGTTTACCGCCCATTTTATCCTGCCGTTTTCGGCGTTTACCGCATAAAATGAATAGGATCCGAACCCGCCTCCGACAAAAAGAATTCCGTCGTCATAAGCCGGCGTCGCAAGAGGGAATCCTTCCGGCAACTGAAGAGACCAGCCTTTCATTCCGTCTGATGTTCTGAAAGTGGCCGGTCTATAGCCGGCATATTCGGAAGGATCCTTCAAAACACAGGGAGCGCCGCTCATTTCATCGGACAACGGTTCGTAAATAAAGCTTGTTTGCAGATTTGTTAAGAATTCGCCGATTTGACCGGTTGAGGCGACGATATCAATCCCCACAAACAAAAACAACACAAAAACAGCCATTTTAGGCGACATAGAATTTTTTGAAATCATTTTCCCCTCCGGTTATTTTCAAATCTTACCTTTTCCGGGAGGATTTTATTCCATTTATTTTATTCTTAAGAAACACTTGTTTCACAAAAGGTGTTTCGTTTATAAAACATTTTAAAGAGTGCTATTAAGTCACTGGAATCACTTAATGAAAGCCCTCAGCAGATAATCGAGTTCATTTTCGAGTTTAGACAAATCTTTTTCTGTTTTAAAAACGTACGGGTGAACAATAGCGAAGACGGCTTTTGAAAAAAAATGTCGGGAAAGCTCTATGTCGAGATCCTCTCTGAATTCTCCTTTCTTTATGCCATCGGTCAGTATTTCGAAAAACAGTTTTGATGCTATTTCATCGCTATCGTTCAGCAGTTTTATATTTCTTTCTGAAATGTTTTCTTTTTCAAGTCTGTACTGCCTGAACCTGACAATCAATATGTGGAATCCCGGGTATTGTCTGAAAATTTTATATTCGTGAATGCCGTACTTTTTTAGTTTTTCGTAATTTGAATCCGTGTCTTTAAGCATTTGGCCGTATTTAATGATTTCGTCCATGAAGGCTTCGGCAATAACCGCGACCAGAAGATCCGCCTTGCCCTTGAAGTACGAATACATGGTTATTCTCGAGAATTCAGCCTTTTCGGCGATTTCACCCAAAGAAACGGCATCATAGCCTCTTTTAAGAAAAAGCTCTTTTGCCGTTTTGAGCATCGTCTCTCTTCTATGTTCCATTTCTCTTTGTCTTCTGTTCATTGATGTCCTTTATAAATATTGTTTCCGTCCGGTTAATTATGAATCATCTATCTGAACAGGGCAATTTTTTTGGAGAAAACCGTGTTGTTTGTATTTATAACTAAAAAGTACTGTCCAGCCGGATGAGGCGACATGTTTAGCGAAAGCTCGTGAACTCCGCTTTCGAGGTGGCCGTTTGAAATTTTTCTTACTTCTCTTCCGAGAACGTCGTATAAAGAGACGGATACATCTTTGTCTGCAGAAAGTCTGAAATCGAAATTGAAGATGAATCCGTCCGTCCATCTGCAGTTGAAATCTGAAACGACTTCGGCTGGAAATGCGGGAAATATGATTTCTTCGATTCCGGTTGGGTAAAATGGCGTTCCCTGTACCCATTCTGTTCCAACAAGCGAGAAATGATCAGAGTTTGGAGAGTTGTCAAACAAAGTGTCTCCGTTGGCTTCGTTCATTTTCCAGTAGCCGGCGAGGCCCAGTTCACTGCCAGAAAGGCAGGCTCCCATGCTGTTTTGAATTTCCTGAGGCGTCCTGGCGATGTTCCATAACCGGACTTCGTCAATTATTCCGTCGAATCTGAAGTTGTTTACCTGATTCAAGCCGATAGAAAGATTCAAATTGGCATTGTCTGCAATCTTTCCGGATGGAGATGGATTAAGTGTAAGTGACTGTTCAACTCCGTTTATGAACATTCTTACACTGCTGTCGGCATAACTGTATGTTGCCGCAACATGCTGCCATCCGTTGAGTTGTATAGAAGAATCGGGTGTAACAGCCAGACTGTTGACACCTCCCTCGTGTTTTAATTTTAATGCAAGGCAGTTTCTGCCGTATACATTTTTGAAAAGGACCAAAGAAAAGTTGGTTTTATCAAGTATCGTTCCGTAACCAAGTGAAGCGTTTGATCCCCAGCTCACAGGATATATCCAGGCTTCGACAGTCAAAGAATCCGTGATGTTTATTTCGGGTGAACAAGGACACATTGCAGAACTGTAAACCGTAAAAAACCTTAGAGCGCTCTCGCCGTCAAAAACTGAAATCAGACTGTCCTCAATGCATGTGTCTGAAATCTGGGAATTTGAGCTAATCAACGTGACCGAATAAACTCCCGGTGAGTTGTAGATCCACGAAGGATTTTCATCGTATGAGTCAATGGTTCCGTCGGAGTCGAAATCCCACGCCCAGTAATTTACCGCTGGTTTGGCACGTGTCATGTCTGAAAATTGTACGGTCAAAGGGGCGTGTCCAGAATAAAGGTCGCTGGTGAAATCAGCAACGACGAATGAATCTATGCTTTCCCACCATCTGATATGGTTTGCTGCGGCTTCGGCACTGCCGCCCAAAAGATCCTTGTCGCCGTCTGAGTCGAGGTCGGCGACTGCGATATCGAGAAGATCGTAAGCGTCGGTGCTGATCACGTACTGATCGAAATTTTGATTTCCGTCGTTTTCAAAATAAACGGTTATGGAAGAAGACCAGGCCGTGGCTATTATGTCTACGTCGCCGTCATCGTCTATATCCTTTACTATCGGAGTTCTCGGCCCGCCGAATCCTGTCCTGAGGGGATGGCAAGTGAAATTTTCCGATCCGTCGTTTTCAAACCACCCGATCACAGCGCTCGCCCCGCACGATCCGGCCACAAAATCAACGTCGCCATCCCCGTCTATGTCGCCTGCTTGAATTCTGTTGGGTTTTACCCAGCCGTTGAATATAAGATGTTCGGTAAAATTCTCTGAACCGTCGTTTTCAAACCACCATATACCGCTTGCCTGAGCCGCGGCGAATATGTCCTGGTCACCGTCAGAATCTATGTCAGCGGAGGAGGCTTCACTGACAAGAGTCCAGTTGTCTTTAACTATGTGTTCAGTGAAATTACCCGCTCCGTCGTTTTCGAACCAGCCCATCACGCCTGAAGTGCAGGAAGTTGCGAGTATGTCTACTTTCCCGTCAGAGTTTATGTCAATTATTGAATCGGTGAACGCATCTGTCAGCTGAACACCGTTTACTATGAACCAGTCGGTAGTTATGACGTTCTCCGTGAAATTTCCCGCGCCGTCGTTTGAGAACCAGCTTATCTTGTTTCTGCCTGAAGCGACTATATCTGTCGTTCCGTTCCCGTCAATGTCCTCCGTGTCGACAGCCCGCGGATTAGCGAATCCTTCAATGATTGTGTGAAAAGTGAAATTCTGACCGCCGTCGTTTTCGAGCCACTTTATGTGACTGTTTAGAAAGGAACAATAAACTATGTCTATGAAACCGTCTCCGTTTAAATCAGACCCGTTAATTGATATGGCTCCTCCCAGATTTTGATACAAAATGTGTTCTTCAAAGAGCGCTTCCGCTGAAATTGAAACTGACAACATCAGAGCCAGCAAAGAAAATACCGACAGCGTTTTCATCTTTTCCTCCTTTATAAATTATCATCAGTAAACTTGATATACATATGTATATTATATATACATGGGTAAAATTGTCAAGCTTTTTTTATTACTCGCACCGACAGATTAAGTCAAATACAGATACCGTTTATATTTGTTGTTTATGGAAGTCAATACCATTAAAATTAGATCAGATTGTCAGAATTATTTATTCTGAGATATGAAATGAATGTTACAAAGAATTATATTAGGAGTAATTAATAAAAATATTTGAGCTGTGATGAATAGCAAAAAATGAAAAATATTACCTGTTTGACATTAAAATATACACTATTCGCTTTGGCGGCGATAGTTATTAACATTGCCGTTCAGAGGACAGTGTTTTTTTTTGATTTTCCCCACTCTTTGTTTATTGCGATGGGATCAGGCACATTTGCCGGTCTCATCTTAAAATACATACTTGACAAGAAGTTCATTTTTTACTATAAAACTGCTTCCCTGAAACATGATGCCAAAAAATTTGTACTTTACAGTTTTATGGGTGGTTTGACAACGCTTGTGTTTTGGTCGATCGAGTTTTTTTTCGACAGATACATAAAAATCAGTGCTTCAAAATATATTGGCGCTTTTATTGGACTTACAATCGGCTATATTTTGAAATATTTTCTAGACAAAAAAATTGTGTTTGTTGACAAAGTTGAAAGAAAAGAGTAATTTAAAAAAGTGCCCTCTTTGAAGGGGAACTAATAAACCAATTTTCAAGGAGATTTAATGAAGAAAATCATTATTGTTGTGTTTTCAATGGCAGCGGCTCTGTCATTGAATTCAGCCGTAAGGCGACCCATGCTGGAAAATTTTACAAATCACACGTGCAGTTTTTGTGTTCAATACGAACCTAATATGACTCAGTTCATTGACAATCACGCTGAAAGCTTGACGGTTATTAGATATCATGTGAATTGGCCTTCATCTGCCGACCCGTTCTATCTAGATAATCCTGAAGACAATAATGGAAGAAAATCGTATTACGGAGTAACAGGGGTTCCGGATAATTATATGGACGGTCAAATTCACGTAAGTTACCCTCCAACTCCTCAGGCTCTTGAAAACGCATACGTAGGTGCAATGTCGGAACCGTGTTATGTCGAGATCAATTTAAGCGGAACTTATAACAGCACAACAAAAGAAGGAAATATCATTGCACAAATAATAGCGGAAGAAGAACCGGGACCAGGCACTTATTTTCTTCAAATTTCAGCTGTTTCAGAACACGTCAACTCCGGATCAGGATATTTTTCTTCTTTTGCCCAACCTATGAGGAAAATGTATCCTTTATACGGTGGATCATATGTTTTCTTTTCCGATACTTTTCCCGATACCGTGACGGTCAATATGAGCTGTCAACTTGATACAACATGGTGGCATTATGATGAAAATGAAATTTTTTTTGCCGCGTGGCTGCAATCCGGTGTTCTTCCAGCCAAACATATATATCAAAGTTCGGTAATAAACATAGGAGATCTTGTCCCGGTGTACGTTGAAGAAACACCCGCGTCAGACCCTAATTATAATGAACTATTAATGATTTATCCTAATCCTGTTTCGACTTGCGCTACTATATATTTTACATGTTCAGCGGAAACTGGAACAGTTATTGATATACTGGACGTTTCGGGCAGGATTGTGAAGTCTTTGACCCCGGCAGAAGGAGAAGAAAAAATTGAAGTCGATTTATCGGACCTGAATACAGGAGTCTATCTTGTAAAAATCAAACTACAAAACAGAACAGAAAGCAGAGTTTTAAATATCGTAAGGTGAAAAGAGAAGAGCTCAAGATCAAGAACTTTTCAGTTAGATGAATATTTTTCGTTTCTCACATTCGGTTAAAGGTTTTAAAAATCTCTTGTTTGAGGTTTTTCTTTAAGAAGAAGAGCTAGTTTAACAATTTCAGAAATCATTTTTTCTTCGGAAAATTTGTATCTTATAGAACCCGACTGGTTTACAGGGCAGTAGCAATAGTAATAATAAGATCGGTTACAGTGATTTCCAACAATTTATAGTTTCAGAGGCTTTTTCAAAAATTTTAAAAGACTTATCAACACAATGCTAATGAAAAGCGCTGACAAAGAAACGGACATGGCTACAACGCCGTCGGCGAATCCTTTTGTCGGAATGATTTTTAAAAATATCAAAACAACTGTAGCTTCTCCCGCTAAAAGCGAGCAAATTACTGCGTGTTTACCCGCTCTGTTGAAATAAAGAGCGCAAATTACGGCGGGAAAAGCCGCCGCAAGAGCTGAAAATGTTGTCCCGATAAGAAAGTTGAAAATCGCAGTATCTGAGCTCAGTCCCATCAAAACCATTGCGGATACGGAGGTGCAAATGAAAAAAGTTAAGATTTTTCCGGCGAGAATTTCATTTCTGAATCTGACAAAGTCTTTTGCGAGCATAGTCGAAACTGAAAGCAGCTGCGAATCGGCGGTCGACATGAGCGCGGCCAGTGCACCTGTCATGACAAAAGCGTAAACCCATTCAGGAGCGAGAAAATGAACCATGGCAGGCAATACATAGTCCGGAGAGTCGAAAGAAAAAGTTGTGCCTTTCGCCCAAACTCCTATCAGAACCGGAGCGAGAAACAGGAAACTTACGAGCAAGGGATAAAGACAAAGAGAGGTTTTAAAGGTTCGCATATTTTTTGCGGCATAAAAACGCGTGAACAGCTGGGGGAAAAGAGGATTGACGAAACTCCAGAGAATAATTAGAGACAGCCACCTTCGCTCTGTAAAATAGTTTTCAGGACCGGGTCTTGAAAAATGCCCGGGTGATGCCGTGTAAGCATTTTGACCCGCTGAAGAAAATCCTCCGAGAGATCTGGCGACAAAGAAAAGAGCAGCCGCCATTGCTGTGGTCATGAAAAGACCCTGAAAAACATCGGTCCATGCAGTGCCTCTCATCCCGCCGAGAATTACTGTTGTCCCTATAAAAAAAACAGCCAGGCAGGCTCCTTCTTTCACGCAGTCGAAACCGAAAGCGGATGACATAATAATTCCTGCTCCCAGAGCTTGAGTGTATAGATAGGGCAGGGTAGAAATCACCATAACGCCGAGTAACAGCTTTTTAAGAAGAGGGCTTTTCAACTCCCCTCCGGCAAGTTCCGGAAGCGTTATGTAGTTTCTGCTTTTTCCGAGTTCCCATGCTTTTTTACCCACAAAATAAAAAGAAACCGGCACGAGTGCCGTTCCTATACCCATTATACCGTATTGACCGAATCCGTATTTCCAGGCTGCTCCCGCGAATCCGAGAAAGAAAAACGCCGAAAAATTTGTCGCAGTTATAGTAAAGAACAAAACTATACTGCCGAAAGATCTTCCAGCTAGAAAATAGTCCACCGGGGAATTTTTTGTTTTAATTTTTGCCACTGTCGATATGATCCCGAGAGCCGTAAGATAGACTGCCACAGTGAAGTAAATCATTTTTTACCCCAGGCAAAACGAACCAAAAATAACATAACGAGCGCAAATAAAAGAACTAAAAATATCTCCCGAACAATCCACGTCGGCAATCCGAAAGTCAATTGCGTTGTTTTGCCCCAATTCCAAAAATCACATCCGAGGAAGACAAAAACCAACCAAGAAAAAATCCAGAAAAAACCGGTGTTTTTCATTGCGACTCCTTTTGAAAAATGGGTCTTTTCCTGGATTGGACCGGCTGGTAAAGACAAAACAATGCCGGATAAGTTTGACTGTAAATAGTATTTTGCACGTTTTATTCCACCTGTCAATCAAGTTTGATTTTTTTAAACTTACGGTATAAAATCCTGTGTCCGGAATTTTTCGATTTTTATCGCTGAATTGCCGAAAGGGCCGCGCTTGAGAGTTTCTTTGTTTTTTATTTTGCCGGTGATCCTTATTTTTTCATTTGTCGATCCGGGAATATATAAATATGTTCCATCGGACCACGGATTATTACCAGTGGTGCGAGGAGACAAAAGGCGGGGACTCGCCAGTGCATGTCTCAATCAATCCTTTATAGAAAATGCACCCGCAGTTCTGCTTGTAACGGAAGTAGTGCAAAGAACTGAAGCAAGATATGGAAGCAGAGCTGAAAGATATGTCTTTATGGAAGCCGGACACCTCGGCCAGAACGTAAGCCTTGAAGCCGTATCTCTGGGACTTTCGAGCGTCATGGTAGGCGCTTTTGACGACGAAAAAGTAATCTTAGCTTTGGGAGGAGTCTTGGAAGAGATCCCAGTTTACGTAATACCCTTCGGATATAAAAACGATTGAGATATAAAGCTTTTTTATCCCGCGCAAGGATGATAAAATTTGAAAAACATTAACAGTGGAAGGTAAATGAAAAAAGTCGTCATATATTCCTGTATTGTCGTAATTCTGATTCTGGTATTTCTGAGGTTTGTGTCCTGTTGAGGTTATTATGCTGAAAAAGTATTCTCTCATTGTCACGATAGCGCTCTCTATCTCGGTCGTAGCGATTTTCGTTCTGATTTCGTTCTTGTTCAAATCCCCGACTGAAAAAAAAGTGATATCGACACTGGAAATTCTTCGTTCAGAACAGCTTACTTTTTTGGTCACTGACAAAATAGTGACACAGGTCATCGTTCATGTTGACAACAGCCACTGGCTCACCGGCACCGATAAAGCCCTTATATACACAGTCGTAACAATGTACTACGGAGTGGATTTAAAAAAACTGACAGATGAAGATCTTGAAAGAATCGGCGACACGGTGTGGGTGATTATTCCGGAACCTGAAATACTCGACATATCCGTCGATTTGGAGGGCATCCAGGTATTCGAGAGTAAATCGGGAATAGTCAGACTGGTTGATCTTGTTAAAGGGGAGAACACGACCTTAAATCTTTTGGCCGACTTCGAAACTGAATCGAGAAAACTAGCAGAAGACGCCGGAATGTTTCCTTCACGGGATAAGATCCTTTTGAATCTCAATTCTTTCGCCCCTCTTTTCTCTGAACAGACAGGTCTTGTAATTATATTCAAATAGCAATTAACATTTTCAGGAATATTGCCGGCCAGAAAAATTTTCAGCCCCCCTGCATCTGATTGATAATAAGCGTTGATTTTATAATAATTTGTCAAAAATGATTTTATCTTGTGTTGTTTTAATGATAACATCTGGGAACAAATAATGATTTGTTTTGTTTAAAGAGACAAAAATTGCCGGAGGACACGCAATGAACGATGATTACGCAAGACACATACAGAATTTTATTGAACTTGGACTCACTGAAAGGGAAGCAAAAGTATATTTAACTCTGCTGACTATGAAAAATTTTACCCCCTCGGAGTTACAACATCAGGTGAATATTACGAGGACTAAAATCTACGAAGTGCTTCAGAA
Source organism: candidate division WOR-3 bacterium (assembly GCA_016934535.1). NCBI lineage: Bacteria > Pseudomonadati > Caldifarciminota > Caldifarciminota bacterium. The sequence goes on along the minus strand of JAFGSQ010000043.1, from coordinate 13,860 downwards.
AATGGTGGACAGGGGAATATGCACGGAAAAACTTGTGGGAAAAAAGAAATATTACGAAGCTGTCGAACCCTCTGTAGCATTTGAGAGAGTTTTCGAAAAATACAGCAGAAACTGTAGTGATCTGCTTGAAAAAAAAATCGGCATAGTAAAAGTTCTTGTTGAAGAACTAACGCCGGTTTTCAACGAGTGTAAAGAGATTATGAATCCCCTCGATTTCATTGAAGTGATAAAGGACAGAAAACAGAACCAGAAAAAATATCAGATGATTATTCAGGAATCAAAAAATGAAGCTCTTACTTTCAACAAAGGCCCATACGTTTGTGATAATCCGTTGCTTCTGACAGAACAAAAACAGGAAGAATCGGAGCTGTTGAAAAGAGGCGGTGTCTGCAAAAATATTTACGAAAAAAATGAGATAGAGACGATTGACTGGCTCCAGAATTACGTGAAAGATCAGGTTCAATCGGGACAACAAGCCAGAATAGTGGAAAACCTGCCTATAAAGATGATAGTGGTCGATAGACTGAAAGTGGTTTTTCCACTTCAACAATCATTGGGAAAAAACAACACGATTACGTCGGTTTATATAGAACACAAAGAACTCGCCGAAGCATGTAAAATGCTTTTTGAAAATATCTGGGAAAAAGCCGAAATTTTTACATGAAATTTCTTCTGAGGAAAAGAGGTCCTCTACTTGTTTCCGATGTTTTTTTCAATTTGCTTTTTAATGGAATCAAGTACTATTTCCTTATCTGCATCAGCAAAGCGAAGGTAAATGCCCCGGAAAGTCTCAAGTCTGGAAGGTTTGGTAAAAGGACTTATGAGAACGCCGTTTTTATCGGTGTAAAATGATCTCAGTTGAGTCCACTGTTTCTTTATCATGACAGGTCCGATTTTTTTCCAGGCAGAGTCAGAATCCAAACCGTAATCTACGGGTAAGAAGAACTCTGAAACGTAGACGAACACGCAAAAAGTGAGAAGCGTTGAGACGACGGCGCTTTGTAAAAAAATGAATGTCAGTATCCAGACTGCTGCGAGAACGGACACTGCGAAAAGTGTCAGGTAAGGTTTTTCAGCGGCAAGCCAGCCTTTCCAGGATATTTTTTCAGCATCATTCATTGAAAGTCGTCAGCGAGTTTGTGCCAGATTTCTTCAGGCGAAATAGAGACAATTTTTGTTTTTCCGAACACGGGCATAAAATTCGTGTCTCCGCTCCACCTTGGAACAATGTGCATATGAAAATGTCCCGGGATTCCAGCTCCGGCGACCCTTCCAATGTTTGCGCCGATATTGAATCCGTCAGGATTTAATTTCTTTTTCATGATCGTGATGAGTTTTTGCAGGCAAAGATTGATGTCTGATATCTCTTCGATTGATAGGTTCTCGAAAGAACCTTCGTGGTTTAAAGGTGCCACCATCGCATGACCTGAATTGTACGGGTACAAATTTAAAATTATAATTGATTTCAAAGTTTTCTGAAGGCGAAAAACTTTGAGAGGGTCTTTTTCTTCTGCAGCCCTGCAGAAAATACATTCCACTGTGTTATCGACATTGGAAATGTAATCACTCCTCCAGGGTGCCCAAAGATTTTCCATAATAATAGGATATTAAAAAACAGCAAAAGGTCAAGAGGAGTTTTTAAAAAATGAAGAGTTGATTCTGGTTGTTTTTTTTGTTAGTCTCAAGAAAATGGACTCTAAATCCGAAAATGAAAAATTTCTTCAAACAATAAAAATCCTGGAAACAGAATTCAAACTTCATCCTCGTCTCGAAATAAGAGACATTTGTAAACTGATCCTGCAGGCGTCTATGGGTTCGGACCACTTGCTCGGTGACAGGATAAAGTATTTTTCAGATCTCAGTTTTGAATATTCCTCGCTGGATGAAAACGCTGATACAAGCTGTCCTTTGCTACAGCAAATAGATACCAACAAAAGAATTTTCAGGCTTCATCTCGCTCCTTTAAAAAGAAGTGAATTGGACAAAAAAGAGATACTGCGGCTGCTTTCCGTTCAAAACCTCCTCAACAGGGATAATGAGCTTTTTTATGAAACAAAGGAAATCATGAGGCGAGCCGTTACGGAAAAATTCGTTAATTTCGACACCGATAAAATTGAAGCGGTTTGTATTAAACGCAGAATTCTCAAACATTCAAAATCATACGGATTCGCTTCCTACAGGATTGTCAACGATCTCGACTCGCCGGAATTTCTTTTTCTAAAGGAGTTCATAAAGAAAGGAGTCTGATTTGACCGTTACATGCGTGTTCGTCAAAGTTAAGAAGGAATTTGTCAGCCGGTTCATAGAAGCGACAGCCGAAAATCATAAAAACTCAACGAAAGAAAACGGAAACCTGAGATTCGATTTTATTCAAAAATCGGACGACCCGACTGAATTCATGCTTTACGAAGTCTACTCTTCGGAAGAAGATGCCGCGAAACATAAAAACGAGAATCACTATCTGGTGTGGAAAGAAACCGTCGAAAAGATGATGGAGAAGCCCAGATCTTGTACGAAATACAATCCTTTATTGCCTGATAAGGTGGGACAATGGAAAACACGGTCGATTTCCTGAGTAAAATCTTCGCTGTATCAGGATCAAGCAGTGAAATATTTAAAGCCCTTTCAGTGCCCCCGCGCATTGTCTCTGGAATCGGAGTTTTTGATATCGTCGCAGAAATAGCAAAAAGTTTTGGAACGAACGCTTTGCTGGTTACAGGATCAAAATCGTTTGAAGAAACGAAATTTTATAATGATTTTATGCGCGAAAAAGAAAAGACGGGACTTCATATCTTTCGCGTAAAAATCCCATATGAACCTACCGACAAGATGATAGACGGGATCAAGGATGAATTCAGAAATGAAATAATTTGCTCGATAATCGCCGTAGGGGGCGGAAGTGTCCTAGACGCAGGCAAAGCGCTGTCTGTGCTGATGAATGAAAATGGACCGACAAAGGATTTTCTGGAAAACCGCCCTTCACCGAGAATTTTCAAAAAAGATAAAATTCCTTTTATTGCCGTGCCGACTACTTCCGGGACGGGCAGCGAAGCGACAAAAAATGCCGTCATAAATGTTTTGGGAGAGGAACTTAAAGCGTCTCTGAGAGGCGACCGTCTCATTCCCGATGTGGCTGTGCTTGACCCGCGACTGACATACTCCTGCCCTGTAAACACTGCCTTTTCGAGCGGCATGGACGCATTGACACAGCTTGCAGAATCTTTCATTTCTGTCAGGGCGACTGAAGCGACAGATTTACTGGCGGGACAAGGTTTTAAAATGGCGTTTTCCGCCATGAAACACTTGACCGGTGACTTTTCCGATGAAAAAGCCAAACAGGAGATGTCCCTCAGCGTATTCTTTTCCGGTGTAACTCTTGCTAATGCAGGATTGGGAACTGTTCATGGTTTTGCGGCAGTGATAGGCGGAATGTTCGGAGCACCTCATGGATTTATATGCGCAAACCTGCTTGTACATTGTCTTAGAAAGACCTTTTATGAGTGCGCCGGATGCGGTGATGAAAAAACTGTTTCAAAACTCAGATTGCTGGCCGGTTTTTCAGAAGGCTATGATTCGCCGGCTGATACGGAAAAGCTTTTTGAAAACATTGACTGCTTGCTTAAAAAAACAGGCCTGGCAAAACTTGACGAATACGGAGTGGAAGAAAAATATTTTTCTGTTATAACAAAAAATACGAATGTTAAAAACAGCCCCTGCAAATTGACAAAAGACGATTTGATAGAGATTCTGGAACAAGAAAATAGAAGATAATGAATTTGCGTAAGTTTTATATATTTGATATTATCGGTTGAAGGTGCAATATGGCATTATCTACAGTGAACAGATTAATAAGTCTTTTTCAGGATTCGTTTGAAAAACTCGGTGTCGAAGTACCTGAGTCGAGGGAAGAAAAGCTTGCTTTTCACGTTCACTGCGCCATGACAAGCCAGAACAGAAATTTTCACACACCTGATCATGTGTTTAAGATATGTGACGGAATGAAGCCTGTACAGGTTCTCGCCGGCCTGTTTCACGATATAGTATATTATCAGATAGACCAAGGGTTTCCGACAGTCATGAAAGAAGCGCTTCTCAACTTCGTCGATACTGACGAGAACGGCGTTGTGATAAAGAAGAAATTCAAGGAAGATAACGCGAAAATGGTCCTCGAAGTGTTCGGATTCGCTTTCGGGCAGAAACTCTCGACACTTAACGGCATGAACGAATTCCTGAGCGCTTTGACTGCGGTCAAGGAACTTGAAAGCGTCCTTTCTCTTAAACATCTTCTGGCTATTTCAGCATGCATTGAGGGCACCATTCCCTTCAGAAATAAAGACGAAGATGGAAAAAGCTGTTTCGAAAAGCTTGAAGAGAGAATTATTGATATAAGCAAAAAGAACAAACTTGACCTCGCGGGAGACGAGGTGACGGAAATTCTCAGAATGGCTGTCGAGATGGGCAACAAAGACGTTGAAAATTTTGCCTACGAGGACATAGCTAAATTTCTCGACTGTACATGGGAACTCATACCTGAGACAAACCCGATTTTATGGGCCGACAGAATTTATTCAATAAAAAATTACAGAAAAGCGCTGATGAAGATGCAGATATTTATGGATAATCTCAATCCGGACACGATATTCCATAAATTTGCCGGTACACCTGACGATGTTACTTTCGAAAAGATAACAAATCAAACTCACAAAAATATTTTAATTGCCAGAGAATACCTCGGAATAAAACTTCTTTCAACGGCGATAATTGAAGCAATAGCTCTCAGCACTGGCGGAGACACTCCTATTTCCATGTTCCTGGGAGACGTGAGAAGATTCAACCTCGGCGACATAGAGAGAGCAGAGGATCATCTTCCTCACACGCCTTTGAACAAGGAAGTTAAACATAATTTTATCGTCCTGTCTCTTCTCGAAACCGGCAGATCCCGTGAAACCGTTTTCGACATGAGAAATTCTCCTTTTTCTTCTTTCCTTTACAAATCTCTCGGAAAAGATAAATGTATTGAATACCTGAACCTTGCGAAACTTATGTTCAACGGCGAAATAAATTCAGACGAATTTCTTCTGAAGCTGGACAGGGATACGGTCTCAGTTTTTGCCAAAGCTTGCGCCGAAATAGCCCTGACGAGAAGGCGCGAATTAAGTTCTTTCTTCTGATGCTCACGCCGTTAAGATAATTTTTAAATTTACGGAAAGGTGTTTTTCAAGGGGGATGGCGTCTGAAATCAGTTCACCGTCAGAGATCAATGGATGAGTTTTTTAGAAATTTCAATTCAAAAGCGATTGCTTATTCATTTTACAGTTGCATAGCCGTCTTTTTCTGGTTATTGGCTTTATTTTCAGTTTTCTTTTCCCCTGGACTTGTATGGGCGATTTTTGCCGGCGTGTCATTTTTGTCCGGAGTTTTGTCCTCATTACTGAGAAAAAATACTATCGTTTCAGAATTTGACGCGATGGCTGAAGCGAGAGGCTTGATAAAGGCTTCTCATGAATTTTGTACGTTAGAATTGCCCGGATCGGATGAGTTGAAGGAAAAAACAGCCGAAACCGGCCTCGGATTTCTCAAAAGCAAAAATTTATTCATCGAAAAATTGCTAGACATCGCAGGATTTTTTGTTTTGTCTGCGGTGCTGATATTTGTTCCGCGTTTCGGTGTTTCTGTCGTAGAATATTACGGTTCACAAAAATTTATTCCTTCCGGAGACACGACGGTATATTGGGGACAGGATTTGAGATTTTCGATTTTTCCGGTGAAAGCTGGCATGGATTTGCATGTAATTGCGGACGGGGAAACACTCGATCACAATTATTCCGAAGACACATTTTTTGCCTTTTGCAGAGAAATTGAGAAAAACACACATTATTATTTTGTTTCCGGCACTGACACTTTAGCAAAAGGGTTTGTAAATGTTATCTCGCCTCCGATAGAGTTTATATCAGCTTCCATTGAGCTTCCTTCATACATAGCCCAAACAGAATACCCGCTAGAATTTAAGAATAAATATCTGGTGCCCGAAGGAAGCGTTCTTAAATTCGAATTATTCAGCGCGGCAAATGCGGTCGAGTGGAAAATTTCAGGAGCTGAAATAAACAAAGAAACAAGCGTCAACACGGTCATTTTCGAATTCCCCGCCTCGGAGTCATCATGTGTCTTCGTTGAAGCCTTGACGGTTTTGGGAGACACTTTACACCTCGATTTCATCGTCGCGGTTATCAAAGATCTGCCTCCGGATTGCAGGATAACGTATCCCCCGGAAAAAATTCTGAGAGCCGGAGACTTATCTGAGTTTGACATCAAAATCACCGCCAGAGACGACTACGGTTTGACATACGCCGAACTCATTATGTCCCGTACTGATAATACAGAATCCTTTCAAGGACTATTCCTAAAAGGGAAAGGTCCCCTGGAAGTAAATTTTCTCCTCAATGCCGGAGACTTCACAATAAAACCCGGGGAGACTGCTTTTGTATTTGCCGCTGTCAAAGACAACAGACCTTCTCCACAAACAGGTTTTTCAGACACGATTCTGTTGATCATGCCGACTCTTTACGAAATATTCATTTCAGCCGATTCTTCCGAAAAAGCAGATTTTGAAAGAGCAGTGTCTTTCAGGGAAAAAGGATCCGAGATAATGAGAGATTTGGAGCTTCTCGAACAAAGGTTGATCCTGGCGGACTCCCTTTCTTTTTCTGACAGGGAAAACTTTGAAGAAGTGCTTAAAAAGCACAGACTTTTGGTAGATGAAATGTCAAAGGCTTTGGACGAGATGAGGGCGTATTTTGATGCATCAATGGAGTCATACATGTTGGACAGTCTCGTCTTTGAAAAATCGGCTGAAATAGCAAGGCTTTACGAAGAAGTCCTGGATGAGCAGACAAAAGAAGCTTTCGAAAAACTCTACGAACTTGCAGAGAACGCCGATGAAAATGAAATGAGTGAAATACTCGGTCAGTTGAAACTTGAGAGCGGAGACCTTCTTGAATCCCTCGAAAAAACCCTCAACCTGCTTAAAAGACTTGAACTGGAAAAAAAACTGGAAGAACTCGCCAGAAGAGCCCTGGAAATCGCAAACGTTTCGGCTGAGATCGAAACGAACAATCAGGAACTTGCGACAAGACAACTCGAAAATGTCAGGGACGAACTTGAAAGAATACTCGATGAAGTATCGGATCTCGACGAGGATATGATGGGTGAAAAAGCTGCGACTGAAACTCAAAGTGCGTCGAGAGAAGGCGAAATGGCACTCCAGGAAAATGAAAAAGCCTTGGCGTCCGCTGAACCTTCGGATGAACTTACTGAGAAACTGTCCTCGATGGCTTCTCACCTTCAGAAAGCTTCACAATCAATGTCCGGAATGAGACGAGGAGCCGCATCGACCCTCGTAAAAGAAATGATGGAATGCATGCTTGGCATGTCTGAGCTTGAAGAAAGCATTCACAATAAAGAATTATCTCCGGTTTTTTCTTCCGCTTCTCTCGCTTCATGTGTTCGAACAAAAAACACCCTCGACTCTCTTTCCTCTCTTACATCTTTGATAGAAACTGATCTTGGAAGAATACTTGCAGATATGGAAAACGAATTGCGAAAACCGGAGGAGCAGATAAAGCACATTGTGATAATGAAGCTCGCAAATGACGCTTACAAGTCGCTCGAGCGCATGAACAGAATGATGGAAAATACTATGTCCTGTGGTAATTCAGGGATGCTTCAGCAGTTGTCTGAAATGGGAGGGGAACAGGCTCAGATAAACAGTTCTTTAACGCGGATCCTGGGGAGTCAGAACCTTACACAGAGGCAATTGGCTGAAATGGGAGCTTATCAGAGAGCCCTGTCACAAAAACTCTCCGAGATGTCAGGTCAAACTCAGGGATCAGCCAGGATTCTTTCAGAACTGGAAGAAATCGCAAGACAGATGGAGCTCTCAGCGAAAGCGATTGAAAGAGGAGATATCTCCCGTGACCTTGTAGAAAGGCAGAGAGGAATCCTTCAGAGGCTTCTTGAAAGCCAGAGATCAATGAGGGAACAGCAAACCAGGCCGGTCAGGACAGCTCAGAGGCCAGAGGGACATTACGCTTATCCATTCTTCACAGGGATAGATAATTACCTGGAAAACGAGAAATTGATCATGAATTCAACTGTTCCATTCACTTACGGTGCCAATCCGGAATTGTTCTGGAAACATTTCCTGAAAAGATATTACGATGCAGGTTTTTGATATTTGTTTTACCATGTGGATTGTCTTCAACGGTTCTATTTTGCATTCAAAAATAACCGAAGGTGACAGTATCTATTTTGAAAGAGGTCCATCGGAAGCGTTTGAGTATTTCAATCAATTGGCTGTTTCAACTGATGACACGCTTTTCAATGACGTTGTGGGCAGAATAAATTACTTTGCAAAACTCAAAGAATTGGGGCATTGGGGGGACAGCGTCGCCGAAATAGACAGAAACCCTGAACTGGCGGTTTGCGACAGATACTTGTCACAGAATCCTCCCGTTGAAGTATTGGCTCTGTTGTATGCAAAAAAAGCGGCATTTCTTTTTGAAGAAGGTTTGGAGATTCAATCGGCAGGTTTTTATCTTGATAGCGGAAGTCCCGGTAATATGCTCAAGGCCGCGGTTATTCTTCTGGACACCGAGTATTACAAAGCAAAAGAGATTTTTCTGGAAATAGTCAGAGAATACCCTTATACTCTTGAGGCCGATGTTTCAAGAGTTTATCTGGAGGGTATGAATTAAAGAGCAATGGCAGAATAAAATTCTAATCATGGGACTTTTCGGACTTCTTTTATGGTCTGCAAGAGACGTCCTTTCGCCCCCTTTTGTCGCTATGTTGACTGTAATGCTTCTGTTGCCGCAGAGAAAATCCCAATGGGTAAAGCCGTTTTTACTTCTTTCTCTTGCTGTGATACTGCTTTGGGTGCTGTTGAAAATCAAGATTGTCGTTCTTCCATTCGTGCTGGCTTTTATTCTCGCTTATGTAATTTATCCTCTCGTTAAAAAACTGGAATCTTACAAAATCCCGAAAATTATTTCGATAATTATTGCTGAACTTGTTATTTTGTCATTTTTGGTCGTTTTTCTTGTCATCCTTGTCCCGGTTCTTATCACTCAGATGACGAATTTCATAACATACCTGCCTGTGATAATTGAATGGTTAAATGAAAGGATTGACGTCGCTCAAAGCTGGATAGACAAAAACGATGTCCTGACGAACCTCGGTATTGACCTAACGAAAATAATTACTATAGGACAACAGGACGTCCAGGGCAGTCTTTTGAAAATTAAAGATGTCCTGTTGATTATCATAAACACGGTATGGTTCATAATAATCGTACCGATAATCAGCTTTCTTTATCTCAAGGAAGCCGCAAGTTTAAAAGATTTTTTCAAGAAATTCCTTTCAGAAAAAATACTTGAAAAGTCAAAATTCATTCTCAAAGAAGCTGACGCTGTCATAGGATTGTATATTCGAAGCCAGATAATAGTTTCAATTCTCGACGGATTAATCGTTGGAATCGGCCTTAGCGTGATGGGAGTCAGGTATTCTGTCTTACTGGGAGTTTTAGCCGCAATATTTTCCGTCATACCGAATTTCGGGTTTCTTTTCACTGTTATTGTAACCCTGCTCATAACATTTACAGGACCAAATCCCATAGTGATGTCTATGAAAGCCGGAGTTGTTTTTGTGATAGAAGAGATCCTTCTCGCCTTTGTCATTACTCCCAACATTATGGGAACTTCAATGGGTTTGAATCCTGTGGTTGTTATGTTTTCGCTGATGGTTGGCGCTTCAATGTTCGGAGTTCCTGGTTTGATTCTAGCCTCTCCCGTTGTTGCTCTGTTGACAAGGCTGTTGACGAGGATATCTGAAAAAAATATTATTGATGAAAATATCCCAAAATATTCGGAAGAAAACCAGCTGTCCGATGAGTAAAGGCGATAATATTTTTTCTGGCGAAAACTTTATCGGAACCCTGTCTGAATTAAGCGACGGACTTAAAAATCTTGATGAAATACAGAAGATACTAGCAAGAGATCCGGAATTGCACGCAATATTAATGGAAATTTCGGCACTTGACACGGTCGCTGCTGAAAAAACGGTCCGGGGAGACAACCCGGCGCGAGAAGAGGAAAAAAAAATCAATTTGATATTAAAACTTGAAAAAAGCAAAACGTTCATGGAATTCAGAAAAAAATTGTTGTTTCTGGAAAAAAGATGGGCTACAGTCAACAAAAAAATTCTTGAAAGTGAAAACATTGGGTAATTTAGTCATAGACATTGAAAACCTTAGCTATTCTTACGGTTTCATAAAAGCCCTCGACGGGGTTTCTTTGAAACTTGAACAAGGCGTATACGGACTATTGGGTCCTAACGGAGCGGGCAAGACAACTCTCATGAAAGTTATGCTCGGTTTTCTTCTAACCAGGAAAGGAAAAGGCAAAATACTCGGATATGACATAAAAAGCGGAATAAAAGATATAAGAAGAAAAATCGGATACATGCCTGAAAGCGATTGTCTTCTGCCTGATGTAGACGGCATAACTCTTGTGTCGTACCTCGGCGAATTAAGCGGCATGCCGCCGAATGAAGCCGTGAAAAGAGCCCACGAAGTTCTGTTTTACGTGGGACTCGAAGAGCAGAGATACAGGAAGGTCGAGACATATTCAACGGGAATGAAACAGAAAATAAAACTCGCACAGGCTCTCGTCCACGACCCCGAACTGCTTTTTTTAGATGAACCGACAGCAGGTCTGGACCCGAAAGGAAGAAAAGACATGCTCGATCTGATAAGAAATATTTCAGAAAACAAAAGCATGAGTATAGTACTTTCAACTCATATACTTCCGGACATAGAATTCACATGCGGTTCAGCGGTCATTATTGACAAGGGGAAGATTGTAGCGACTGAACTGACCGGCAGCATAAGCGAGGAAAGACAGGACGCGGTCGAACTTAAAATTGAGGGGGACAATGAAGCGTTCGAGAGAATGTTATCAGAAGAAGGGCTGAAGATTGAGAAAAGAGAAAACAGAATTTTAAGAATCACAATGCCGGCAGATTACGACAAGAAGAAACTGTTCAAAGCTGCGTTAGAAGCGAAAGCCGGAATTATCCGTTATTCATGCCTGAAATCTTCTCTGAGTGACAGGTTTGTCAAAGCCGTCGGAGGAGCAGAAACTTGAAAATCAGAAAAAAGGGATATTTTCGCTGGAACGGCGAACTTCAGCACAGTAGATTTCCATGGCTGCCCATTTCCCGCGGCGGAATTGTTTATGTGTTTTCAAAAAAACTACTGAAACTCGTTTTGGCTATGTCGGCTCTTCAGCTCGCTTTTTTCCTCATTGCTGTGTACGTCACTTCAAAACCCGAGCTCAATTTCATCCAGGAAAACATTGAATCTCTGTCCTCGATAAGAAACATTCTCAGATTGTATTACGTCAACGGCTACATGATTTTTACATTGCTGCTCATCAGCCTGATAGCGGGTTCGGAATTAATTTCGAAAGACATTAAAACAAACGCGGTTTCGCTTTATTTTTCGAGACCCATAGGAAAAATAGACTACATCACCGGGAAAATGTCAGTGATCGGATTTTACATGCTCTGTGTTACTTTAGTGCCCGGAGTGATCCTCGTTTTACTTAAAGCCGTGTTTTCTCCGTCTTTCACTATGAGCGCGGTGTCGCTTCTTTCCTGTATGGCGTTTTCTGTTGTCGTATCGGTATTTTTTTCTTCTTTTACACTTCTCGTATCTAGTTTCACGGACAATTCAAGATTCGTCAGCGTGATTGTTTTTGTTGTGTATTTTTTGGGTCTCGCCGTCTACGGTATGCTCAAAGAAGTGTTCAGAAGCGACATATTCAGTTTTACTTCAATTGCGATGCTGGTCGATTGCACCGGAAATCTGTTTTTCGGAAGAGCGGGAGGTTTCAGAATCATGGACCTGATTGCAACTTTTTATATGGTTCTGCTTTCTTTATTTTTCGTATTTCTGCTTCACGCCCAAATAGGAAGAATGGAGAGAAAATAGATGAATAAGATAGTCGAAGTGATTGAAGTATCAAAATGGTACGGAAAAGTTCTCGGTGTCAGCGACATCACTCTCGACATCGGCGAGGGCGTCATCGGGCTTCTCGGTCCTAACGGAGCCGGTAAATCCACTTTTCTAAAGCTTGTAGCGGGACAGATAAAACCCAACATAGGAAAAGTGAAGGTTTTCGGCGAAGACATATTCTCGGTAGACCACGTATTCAGGAGGATAGGTTATTGCCCCGAATTCGATTCATATTTCAAGAATATGACAGCTTTTGAATTCGTTTTCAATCTCCTCAGGCTTCATGGCTATGCAGTCGAAGAATCTAAAAACAGAGCGGAAGATTCTCTCAAAAGACTCGGGCTTTTCGAATCGGCGTCGAGACAGATCGGAACATTCAGCATGGGCATGAGACAGAGACTGCGGATCACACAAAGCATTTCTCATGAACCGGACCTGCTCCTGCTTGATGAGCCTCTCAATGGCGTCGATCCGGTTTGGAGGATAAAAGTCATGGATATTGTCAGGGATTTTTCAAAAAACGGAAAAACAGTCCTCGTTTCTTCTCACGTTTTGCCTGAGGTCGAGATGATGACGGACGAGATTATACTGATACATCAGGGGAAGATATTCGCTCAGGGCAATATTCATTACATTAGAGGCCTCATAGATTCTAAACCGCACATTGTAAAGATCAAACTGACCCAGCCGAAGAAACTAGCCAAACTTCTGCTTGAAAACGATTGTGTTTTCGGACTGGATTTCGCTGATGAAGAACTGACAGTGAAAACACAAAACAGAGATCTTTTTATCAGACTTCTCACCGAAAAAATCGTCAATCACTCTATAGACGTCGAAGAAATAGAAGTGTCCGATGACAACCTTCAATCTGTTTTCGACTATCTGGTGGCCTGATGAACATTCCGTATAGTTTTCAAATAGTCTTCAAGATGTTCTTCAAACCAGGATTGAGGCGAACAAGAACTAAAGTACTGATATTGCTCAATGTATTCCCGCTTTTAATTGTATGTGCCGTGAAATTCGCAGGCTTTATGAGAGGGGAGCCTTTTTCTTTCGACGTGTCATTTTTCTCCGGTTTTGCTTATATTTTTTACATAGGTTTCTATTGCGGAATAGTCGCAGTCTTTTACGGAACTTCGGTCATAAGAGAGGACATAGAAGACAAGACTTTAGTCTTTCTGACATCGAGGCCTGTTCCCAAAAAAGACGTATTTCTGGGTAAATACCTGTCGTATCTTTCTATTTGCTTGATAGCGGTTCTTCCGGCTTTTACTCTTTGTTTTGCGGTCGTATTTTTTAACAGACTGCTCGAACCATTATCATACCTGATTTTATTTAAATTTTCAGCCGGGATAATACTCGCAATATTGGCTTATTATTCGTTGTTCGCTTTTTTGTCTTTAATCGCCTCAAAATCAACGGCGCTGGGGCTTGCTTTTATTTTCGGTTGGGAGGGTATTGTCCAGTATTTTCCGGGATCAACTCAGAAACTGACCGTGATTTATCACGTTAAAGCGATTCTTCCTCCTCTTAGGGAAGAGGGAGGCTTTTTCAGTGAAAGACTCGCCCCTGAAAATCCTTTTGTTGCTTTAGCCGTAATATTAATTTTAGTGAGCGTTTCAGTACTTTTATCAGTTGTCGTTTTCAGGAAAAAAAGATACATCCTATAATGCTTCCGAAAGATATTGACACAAACTTCAAATATAATTAAAGTTAAAATCTCTATGGGGGTGTAGCTCAGTTGGCTAGAGCGCCTGCCTTGCACGCAGGAGGTCTCCGGTTCGAAT
>JAFGSQ010000042.1 GCA_016934535.1 candidate division WOR-3 bacterium | reverse complement strand
GGAAATACTCGGTAAAAGCATAGACGATGATCTGAGGGAAGGTTTTTGATATTTTATAAGAATAAAAATGGAGGATGCAATGCCGGAGATGAAATTTCACCTGCCGACTGTCGTAGATGTAGACAGTGAGAAGTGCGTTCAATGTCACGTTTGCATTCAGGTGTGCCCGGTCAAGTATTGCAACGACGCTTCCGACCTGGAGAAAGGCATCACCGTAAATCACGATCTCTGCATTGGCTGTGGGAACTGTGTCAGAGCATGTACTCACGATGCGAGAATCATAGTTGATGACACGGAAAGATTCATAGAAGACCTGAAAAAAGGCGAGAACATTGCCGCTCTCGTAGCGCCAGCTGTAGACGTAAATTTCCCGGGACAGCTCAAGAATCTTTTGGGCTGGCTCAAATCGATTGGTGTCAAGATGAACTTCGACGTCTCTTTCGGCGCCGAAATAACAACGTATCAGTATTTGAAAGCCATACAGGCGGGAGCTAAAACACCTGTCATAGCTCAACCCTGCCCTGCCGTGGTGAGTTTTATAGAGATATACAAACCGGAACTTTTACCCTATTTAGCCCCGACAGGCAGTCCTGTTATGGACATTTCAGCATGGGTCCACAAAAAACACCCTGGAATGAAACATGCCTTCATAAGCCCCTGCATAGCAAAAAGCCGCGAATTTCAGGACCCGAACACGAAGGGCCAGATAACATACAATGTCACAATAACCAATCTTAAAAAATATCTGGAGAAAAACGGAATCGATCTTTCAAAATTTCCCGCGACGGATTTTGACGGACCGATGGAAGCGGAGAGAGGTATTCTGTATTCACAGCCCGGAGGCCTTTTTGAGACATTCAAAAGATATAACGTGCCGCTTAAAATGCATCAGGTGAGAAGGACGGAAGGCAAGGAAATTTACGAGGAATTTTTCGAGGAGCTCGAAAAAGAAATAAAAGATAAAAAATGCGACGTAATTCTCGTCGACATACTGAACTGTCTTCACGGCTGCAACAGAGGCACGGGGACGAATTACGACGAAAGGACGACAGACGAGATACTGAAACTGCAGAGTGAAAGGCTCGAAAAACAGCAAAAAGAGAATTATCCTGACCCGGACGCTCTTTCAAAACTCCAGAAAATACTCGAAGACATGAATGACGTAGATTTTTCGAGAAAATACACGGACAAATCCGAGAATTACAAAACACTAGAAGACCCGGACGAAGACGGGATAAAGGCTCTGTACGAGGAAATGGAAAAATTCACCGAAGAAGACATAAAAAACTGCGCCGCGTGCGGTTACATGTCGTGCGAACACATGGCAAAGGCAATTATGAACGGGCTTTACAGGCCTCAGCAATGCCATCATTTTCTCGAGGTTTTCTACAGAAAGCATTCAAAGGACACACAATAGGCGAGACTGAAGAATAAGAGTATAAAAATCTGCCGACATTTAATTATCTGAGAATCGTGGTCTTGTGAAGCCGGTCAATTAATTGCTTGACTGTGGATTTGTTTTAAAATATTCTAATTTTATATGTCGAAAACAATAGGCGTTTTATTGCTGTTCCTTTTTTTGTTGTCGTCGGCAGTTTCATTTTTTGTTTCAAAAATAATCGTTCCAGCTCAACGGGAAACTGCTGTTTCAGCTTCTCAGGAGGCGCGGGAAGAAGAGGAAACTGACGGGATCACTGAAATCCCTTTTTATGACGACACACTTTGTTTGAGGAATTTTCCTTCAGTAATCAAGATAGAAACCGCGAAGTTTTCTTCGGAACAAAGCGGCACTTTCAGGTTTGAGATATCATACGGGATATTCGGTTTGGACAGCACGGGAATTTACACAGAACTTCCCCCAGTGAAAGACGGCAGAAGAGAATGGATCTATCCCGACAGTGTCATGCTTTTTAAAGTGTGCGGAAATGACACGGTTTCTTTAAAGATGGATTCGTCTCTTTACGCAGACGAAGACATTCTCGAAGGAAAAAAATACAGTTATTTTGCTATTGCTTGTTTTGACGGACACCATAACCTGACTTCTGCCGAATCTGAAAAAATGAGCTATTACAAACCGTGGTTTTCCAAGTCGAGCATTTCGATGTTTGCTGGAAGCCTTATATTTACTTTTTTTCTCATTTTTTTCATAAGAAGCGCCGGCAGAGGAAAGAAGTATTTCATAAGAAAACTGAGCGGAATTGATGCCGTCGACGAAGCCATCGGCAGAGCCACCGAGATGGGTAAGGATGTGTTGTTCATCCCAGGTATAATGGACATGGATGATGTTCAAACCATTGCGGGAATGATAATTCTCGGCAGAGTCGCAAGAAGAGTGGCTAATTATGAGAGCAAATTGTCTGTTCCTTCCATCGCCCCTGTAGCTTACAACACGGCAAAAGAAATAGTCAGACAGGCATACATTCAGGAAGGTAGACCGGACTCCTACGATGAAAATTCGGTTTTCTATCTTACCGGTGATCAATTCGGATACGCGGCCGCGGTTGACGGAATAATGGTCAGAGAGAAACCGGCCACTGTTTTTCTTATGGGTCATTTTTATGCCGAATCCCTGATATTGGCTGAAACCGGACATTCAATTGGAGCCATACAGATATCGGGGACCGCCGACCCTTCACAACTGCCCTTTTTTGTTGCGGCTTGCGACTACACTTTAATCGGCGAAGAATTTTTCGCCGCCAGCGCCTACATGTCGAACGATCCTCACTTGATCGGAAGTCTGAAGGCGCAGGATTTCGGAAAAGCCGCCGCAATAGCGGCTATCGTCGCAGGCAGTATTCTCGCTTCGTTCGGGGTAAATATTATTAAAAATATTTTTTTTACGGGATAACAAAGGCGGTTTTTTAACATGAAAAGATACGTACCGCTCGCAATAACATTCGTCAGCGGGATGATTATAATCGCGTCGTTTTTCGTTCCTCGTTACCCGGTTGGAGAGGCGGCCAACACTCTCAAGAATTGGTACATGGTCGTCGCGGTCTTTGCAATGATATTGGGGATTTTGAACCTTCTGAAAGTGAATTTCCTGAAGATGATGAAAAAGAGGAGGGGTTGGTTTTATTCCGCCGTCATTATTTTCACGCTTCTAGTCACCGTATTTGCAGGATGGGGAGGAGGTATGGAGGAAGGCTCGGCGTTTGATTTTATTTTCAGGCATTTTTACACTCCGTTGAATGCGACGATGTTCTCTCTTCTTGCTTTTTTTGTCGCATCGGCGTCTTTTCGCGCATTCAGAGCGAGGAATCTCGAAGCAGGCCTCCTGCTGACAGCAGCGATAATAGTTATGCTCGGAAGGGTACCCATAGGAAAAATAATTTTTTCGTATCTTCCGGCGGCGCAGGCCTGGATAATGGAAATTCCAAACACTGCTGGGCAGAGAGCAATAATGATCGGCGCCGCTCTGGGCGTTATAGCTACGTCACTGAGGATAATATTCGGCATTGAAAGGTCATACCTGAATTGAAGAAAATATTCGAACTTGACAGAAGGATAATATTTCTTTTCATAGCGCTCGCTGTAGTTGTTCCGCTTCTCTTTCCTCTCCGGATACCGATAATTGTCGACAAGGAGGATTCCAAGGCGGTTTATTCTTCCTTCGCTTTCATAGACAGCCTGCCCGAAAATTCTATCATACTTGTTTCCTTCGATTTTGATCCTGCCGCAGCGCCTGAATTATATCCTATGGGTAAATCGATTATTGAGCATGCATTTTCAAAAAACGTTAACGTCATAACGGTCGCCCTGTGGCCCCAGGGAGTGAGATTCGCGGAAAACGCGCTCAATGAAGCGGCGCTAAAATACGACAAGGAACGGTGGATAAATTTCGTCAACCTGGGATATAAGTCGGGGGGAGTTGTCGCGATTGACAATATTGCTGGAGACATAAAAAAAACGTGTCCCAGAGATTTGACGGGCAGAAGCACAAAAGACATTGAGGTCCTTAAAGAAGTCAATTTCAATCTCGACAAAATCGCCGTGATAGTTACATTGTCGGCCGGAGATCCCGGTGTGATTGGTTGGGTTCAGATAGGCAAGGATAAATACGGAAAAAATATTATAGCCGGTTGCACAGCGGTCAGCGCGCCGGCGTATTCTCCGTATTTCAATTCGGGTCAACTTATCGGTCTAATCGGAGGGATGGCAGGAGCGGCGGATTACGAACAGCTTCTCGATAGTCCCGGCATGGCGTCGAGCGGAATGGACGCGCAGTCGATAGCGCATATATGCATAATAGCTTTTATTTTATTCGGCAACGTAATTTATTTCATACAGAAGAGAGGGAAAAAAATTGACTGAGACGGTTGGGATCTGGATCGCGGGTTTTCTGACTCTCGCGATATTCAGTTTTTTGTACAAAGACAACGTTTTTTACAAAATTGCCGAATCGATCTACGTCGGAGTATCAGCGGGCTACTTGCTGGTTCAGGGCTGGCACGACGTCGTGGTTCCAAATCTGATAATGCCTCTCAGGGGAGGAAATCTTCTTTACGTATTTCCCGCAGCCCTTTCTCTGTTCATTATCCTTCAGCTTTTTGATAAAACAAGGTGGTTTTCTCACATCTCAATTGCTTTTGTTGTCGGAATAGGAGCCGGCTACGGCTTCGTTACGTTTCTGAAATCGAATCTTTACGAACAGGTTTATTCAGCCATTGTCCCGCTGTGGAACGGAAACTTATTTTCTTCCGCAGGCGAGATACTTCTTCTCGTCGGTACGGCCACAGGTCTTTTCTATTTCTTTTTCTCCATAGAGCATAAATGGCTTTTCAGAGCGGGAGCGAGAACAGGTATGATTTTTCTTATGATCACATTCGGTGCGTCATTCGGATACACTGTGATGGCAAGAATATCCCTGTTGATAGGAAGGTTTTATTTTTTGATGCACGACTGGCTCCGCATTTTGAAATAAAGTCATGGACGATCGAGACGGATTGCCTCGTTCCAGGCATGGATTTAAAGCCAAAATCAGGAATATTTTTATTACGGGAGTGGTGACTCTTCTTCCGATAGGTCTGACTGTTTTCGTGTTCAAGTTCATCATCGAGATTGGCGGGACTGTATTGGAACCTTTCGCAAGGTATCTTCCTTTTCCCAGATTGGTCGAGGACCTGATGGGTTTTATATTACTGGTCGCATTTATATTTATAACCGGAGTCGTCGCGAGAACATTCATAGGCAAGATTTTAATCAGATGGACTAATGCCCTCATGACAAAACTGCCGCTCATAAAGATTATTTACAACGGAGTGAAAGAGCTTACCGAAACATTTTTTCTCGACAAAAGAGCTTTTCAGAAAGTTGTCATGATAGAATATCCCAGAACGGGATGCTGGTCGTTAGGATTTTTGACCAACACTAAATCGTGGGTTGAAAAATGTTCCGAAGACGGAAAAAAAACAAATCTCGGGTCGGTGTTTGTGCCCACGACGCCGAATCCGACTTCAGGTTTTTATCTCCTGCTTCCCGAGGAGGAAATAAAGATGACAGAACTGACTATTGAGGAGGGGATCAGAGTGGTTGTTTCAGGGGGCATAATCACGCCCAGAAAAAACATAAAAATAAGAGAGGATGAAAAAGGGACCGAGACATGAACGGAGAATCAAATAAACGAAAAAAAATAATTGAATTTATTAGAGAACTGATAAAGAACAGAAAAGAAAACAAGGAAAAAGAAGCCGAAACCGTAATAAACAAAGGGAAAGAATCAGGTATCATATCGGAAGCCGAGGCCGACATTCTGAAGGGCGTAATGTATCTGACGAGCACAAGAGTCGAGGAAATCATGGTGCCGAGAGTTGAAACTGTTTTTCTGCCTGCGACGGCAGGAATAGACGAAATAATAGAAGCGTACACACTTCACCGTTTCGGCAAAATACCCCTTTACGGGGACACCATTGACGACGTAGTGGGCATATTGAAAATAAAAGATGTCATACCTTTTCTGCACGAAATTCTTGAAACTCCTTACAAAGCGATAGATTTTGCATGTCTGCCTCATTTTATTCCGGAAAGTAAAACGGTTCTGGAAACAATAAAAGACCTTCAGGAAAGGCATCTTTCAATTGCCATGGTGGTCGATGAATACGGCGGGGTCTGCGGAATTGTGACCCTTGAAGACCTTGTTGAAGAGATAATTGGGGAGATAGAAGACACGAGGGAACAGGAAGAGGAAGATTTCTCTGTGGAGGAGGACGGTTCTTATCTTGTGAACGCGCGGATGGAATTCTCCGATTTCAATGATCTGCTGAACTTAAATCTCGAATCAGAAGATTACAACACAGTAGGGGGATTCGTTCTCGACAAACAGGAAAAAATACCCAAAAAAGGTGAAAAATTTTCCGACGGCAATCTCGAATTCGAAGTTATTGATGCTACAAGACAAAAGATAATCAAATTGAGAGTGAAAAAGAAAGAACAATAAATGGCAAAAGACTTTGTTCATCTTCATGTTCATTCAGATTACAGTTTTCTCGACGGAGCTATTTCAATAAAAAAACTGGTGAAGAAGGCGTCTGCTTTGAAAATGAAAGCGATAGCCATAACGGATCACGGCAACATGTCCGGAGCCGTGGAATTCTACAAGACGTGCAAGAAGGAAGGAATAAAGCCCATAATTGGAATGGAATCCTACGTTGACCCCGGAGGCGTGTCCGCTAAGAGCAGAATTTCCGAATTCAGACACCTGACTCTTTTGTGCAGAAACGAACAGGGATACAGAAACCTCGTCAAACTTTCTTCCATAGGCTTCCTCGACGGATATTACTGGGGCAGAGCGAGAATTGATACTGAAATTCTCGAAAAGTATTCGGAAGGTCTGATAGCTCTCGGAGGATGCATGAGCGGAGAAATTCCGAGAAGAATTCTGGCCGGCGACGAGACCGGGGCGATGAAATTCGCTGGAATCTATTCTGAGATTTTCAAAGGTGATTTTTTTCTTGAATTAATGGACATAGGGATTTCTGAAAACGAATTCCTGAACAGATCGCAAGTCGAACTGGCTAAAAAAACCGGTGTCGGTATAGTGGCGACGAACGATATACACTTCCTGGATAAGGAAGATCATCTTGCTCACGAAGCTCTTCTTTGCGTTAACACAAAAAAGACATTTGAGGACAAAGACAGACTGACGAGTCCCAAGGGCATATATTTCAGGACACAGGAAGAAATGTACGAATTGTTCAAAGAGTATCCTGAAGCGCTTGAAAACACGGTAAAAATAGCGGAAAAATGTCACTTTGAGATGAAACTGTATCCTGACTCACCGAGACTGCCTGACTTTAAAATTCCCGAAGGGTTTGACACCCCGATGGAATTTCTGAAACACCTGACTTGGGAAGGCGCTAAAAAAAGATTTCTATCCGGAGTTCCCGATGAAGCAGGAAAAAGAATAACAGCTGAGCTCGATGTGATTTCACAAACAGGGTATGCAGGATATTTCCTCATAATTGCCGATATTGTAAGAGAAGCTAAAAAAATGAAAATCAGCGTCGGCCCCGGAAGGGGATCAGCCGTCGGAAGCATGGTCCTTTACTGCCTCGATATAGTGACGATAAATCCGATGAATTACGGTCTTCTGTTCGAAAGGTTTTTAAACCCGGAAAGGATAACGGCCCCCGACATAGATCTGGATTTTGCCGACGACAAACGTAACATGGTTATAGAATATATGGTCAGGAGATTCGGGGAGGACGCTGTCTGTTACATTGGCACTGCCGCGAGCCTTGGCGCGAGACAGGTGGTAAGAGACGTTGCGAAAGTCCTGGGTTTGACTCCCAAGGAGATTGATGAGCTTTCATCGAAAATGCCGGAGACGTATTTCATAGACAAACCTTCGGATGATCCTCGTTCCGATGTCGAGTGGATTTATTCAGGCAATCAGAGCGGCTTCAAGGACAAAGTGGATTCAGACAAAAGGCTTGAAAGACTCATTCAGATTGCCTCTAAACTTGAAGGGTTGAAAAGACAACCTGGAATTCACGCGGCCGGTTTTATAATAGCTCCAGGCAACCTTACAGATTTTGTTCCTCTCAGGAAAGACAAGTTCGGACAGATCGTCTGCCAGTTCGACATGGATTCGATAACCGATGTCGGCCTTATTAAAGTCGACATACTCGGCTTGACCGCTCTCACTGCCATTGAGAGAACGGTTGAGCTCGTCAGCGAAACGAGGGGAGAAACCGTCGACGTCGAAACACTCCCTCTCGACGATAAAAGAACGTTTCAACTTCTTTCTTCGGGTGAGACAAAAGGCATTTTCCAGCTTGAATCAAGGGGAATGAAAAATCTGTGCGTTCAGCTGAAGCCGAAATCACTTCAGGAAATAATAGCAATTATATCTCTATACAGGCCGGGTCCGATGGATCACATAGACAAATTCATTGCAAGGAAAAACAAAAAGGAAAAATCGGACTATTTACACGAATCCCTCAAAGACATTCTGGAAGAAACTTACGGAATACCTATCTACCAGGAACAGGTCATGCAGATCACAAGTGCTGTGGCCGGTTACAATCTTGGAAAAGCAGACATCCTCCGAAGAGCCATGGGTAAAAAAAAGAGAGAAGTGATGGAAAGCGAAAAAGAGAACTTTTTGAAAGGAGCGCAGGAAAGATCTATCAACGCTAAGACAGCTCAGGGTATATGGGAAATGATAGAACCATTCGCCGGTTATGGTTTCAACAAATCGCACGGAGCCGGTTACGCTTTTCTCGCGTATTATACTGCTTATATGAAAACGCATTTTCCAGTTGAATTTCTTGCGGCTACACTGACCACTGAAATTTCAAACACCGATAAAATAGCCGAATTCATTGATGAAGCGAGGCGATTAAAGATAAAAATATTTCCTCCTTCCGTAAATCATTCGGGGGTAAATTTTCTGGTCGAGAAAAAAGGAGTGCGATACGCTCTCGGAGCGATAAAAAACGTCGGTGAAAAAGCTGCTCACGAAATTGTCTCTGAAAGGGAAAAAAGCGGATCGTTTAAAAGCTTCGATGATTTCCTCGGCAGAATAAGTTTCAACTCGGCGACAAAAAGAACCGTCGAGTTTCTCGTGAAAGCAGGAGCTTTCGACGAGATAAATCTTGACAGAAAGAAACTGCTCGACTCAATAGAGGAGGGTTTTGAAAGAGCTTCTTCGAAAAAAAAACAGATCCTCATGGGTCAGATGGCGCTTTTCAGCGAAAATGAGCTCATTGACATTGACAAAGACAAAATGACAGGAAGCGCCTGGACTTATAAAGAAAAACTTGAGGCGGAGAACGAAGCATTCGGTTTCAGTTTCGATGTTCATCCCTTGGACGAATACAAAAAATTCATAAGTTTCCGGGGATTATACGGATTGGGGGATTTCATCAGAAACGGCAACAACGGGTGTTTCGTTGCCGGATTGTTGATGAAAGCCGAAAATGTAAAGGAAGGTGTCAATCTGACTCTCGAAGAAAAAAACACTAAACTCGATGTATTCTTAAGCGATAAAATGAGCAAAGAACCTAAAAACTGGATTAACAAACATGTAGGTAAACTTTTGGCCGTCAAAGGCGAATTGAAGAACGTCGATGGAAACAGAATTCTTTACGCCGACGAAATAAGGGTTGTCGACGAGGCTTTGTCGGAATGTATAAAAAGCCTGGAAATAGAACTGAAGGAAGGCGAAGTAAGAGACCAGGTGCTGAAAGACATAAAAGATGCGATAGATCTTCATTCGGGAGAATACAAAGTGTTTTTTCTGATTAAAGAAAGGAACAGGAGAATCAAACTAAAAAGCGACTTGGGCGTCTGTTTCGACAAATCTCTTGTTAGCGAGATAGAGAGTATTATCGAATACGGAGGCAAAGTCAAATATGTGGCTGAAATCAGCTATTAGGGGGTTGCTATGAAGAAAACACTGACCGCGGTTATATTGTTGACTGTTTCAAAGATATTTTATGCCGATTTCCAGCCTTTGAAAGTAATAGAAATCCCGACGGCCGGCGTGCCGCCGCACGGAGGATATGTATTCGATCTCAGGCAAGATCCGGGAGGAAGGCTGACAGGATACACCGGTGTATCTTTTATCAACAGATTTTATGTGCTTCTCGGCTACGGCGGAGGTAATATAATAGGAGAAGGAGATCCCGATTGGAACCCTTACCCCTTCATAGAAGCACGTTTCAGAATGATAGAGGAGAACATATTTTTTCCTGCGATAGCAATAGGTTACAGCTCTTACGGATACGGTTCCTATGACAGGTCTTACAGCAGATTTTACAGAAAGCCGCTCGAATTTTATCTGGTAGGAAGCAAGGCTTTTGACGTTTTTGACTACGCCGGACTTCACGCCGGATTCTCTTTTGAACCAGATGCCGACAGCACAGAGAACCCTGTCGATGTCTTCCTTGGCGGACAGGTATGTTTTGAAAACATTGTTGAAGTGCTGGCAGATTACAGATTCGCGCTGAACGACATGGAAAAAGACGGAATATTCGGGGAAGGAAGGGGATACCTGAATGCCGGTGCCAAAGTCTGGGCGTCAATGGATTTAAGCGTGGCTTTTTACTTTATAAACATTACCGAAAATGGTGCGTCCGGAACCAGATGGTCGGAAATATCCCGATGCATGGAAATAACCTACGAAGGACTTTTTTGATTATTTGACGGCAACATACATTCGAGGAGAGAAAAGATGTACAGAGTGTTGGTAATAAATCCGGGATCCACCAGCGACGAACTCAGTTATTTTGAGGGTGATAAAGAAACATTTCACGCGGTGACAAGGTATTCAGCGGAACATATGAAACCTTACGAATCCAAAACCGTAATATCACAATTCGAGATGAGGATGGATCTGATACTCAAAACTCTCGATGAAAAGAAAATCGACTTAAGCACAATTGACGCTGTCATCGGAAGGGGAGGTCTTTTGAGACCGATACAGGGAGGGACATATCTTGTCAACGATAAGATGATAGAAGACCTTAAAAACGGCCTCAACGGAGAGCACCCGTCAAATCTAGGTGGTATCCTCTCCAAAGCTTTGGCAGATAAGGTTTTTGAAACTTCTAAAAAAAAAATTGACGCTTTCATAGCCGATCCGGTCGTTGTCGACGAGATGTGGAAATGGGCGAGGTATTCCGGAATGCCCGAGAATCCACGCCTTTCTATTTTTCACGCACTGAATCAGAGGAGAGTGGGGAGGATTGTTGCCGATAAAATCGGAAAACCCTACGAAGAACTCGATTTGATAATAGTTCATGGCGGTGGCGGTCTGTCCATAGGACTTCACAGAAAAGGAAAAGTCGTGGACGTAAACAACGCACTGGACGGAGACGGACCATTCACTCCTCAGAGGAGCGGAGGAGTTCCTTCCGGGGGACTTGCTAAAATGTGCTTTTCTGGAAAATACAGCCATCAGGAAATCAAACTGAAAATCAAGGGAAGAGGCGGACTTGTAGCCTATCTCGGAACTTCGGATCTTATTATTCTCGAAAAATTTGTTGATGGAAAAACATTGACTGCTTCGGAAAGAGCTCAGATAAACTATGACATAACAGAAGAAAAAGCAAGGGAAGTCATAGAAGCCATGGCTTATCAGATATGCAAAGAGGTCGGCTCTCTTTGCGGGGTTCTCTGTAAAAAGCCGGACGCGATTATTTTTACCGGAGGAATTGCCTACTGCGGGTTCATAGTCGATTTTATAAGAGAAAGGATAGAATGGATGGCTCCGTTCTATTGCATTCCTGGGGGAGACGAGATGAAAGCCTTGAAGGACGCTGCAAATCTTGCGTTGAATGGAATTTCTCCTGCGCAAACCTACTAAATTAAAGTAAAGCTTTAATGTATTTTTCTAAAAATCGCAACAGCGGGCTTTATAGCCTAAGAAAAAAAATAGAAATATTTTATACAATCCCTTGACAAAATCTATTTGATACCACAAAATATAGCTTCTGGATCAATTCACAGGAGGCAATATGAGGTGTCCGTTTTGTGGTAGTGAAGACAATAAAGTTGTCGATTCGAGGCCCAGCAAAGAAGGACACTCCGTGCGGAGAAGACGGGAATGCACGATTTGTTCTAAAAGATTTACCACCTATGAATACGTTGAGAAAGTTCCACTCATGATAGTAAAAAAAGACGACAGAAGGGAACCGTTCAGCAGAGAAAAGCTCCTTGAAGGGATTGAACTGGCTTGTAAAAAGAGACCGATATCGAGAGAGCAGATAGAAAAAATTGTCGACGACATTGAGACTGACGTGTACACACTTTCCAAAGTCGAGGTACCCTCGAAAGAAATCGGAGAAAAAGTCATCAGAGCTCTGAAAAACCTCGATGAAGTTTCCTACGTCAGATTTGCATCAGTGTACAGACAATTCAAAGATAAAGAAGAGTTCCTGAAAGAGCTCAAAAAGATGTTCGACGACGGAGGTAAGAAGTAGATGAGAGAAATGAGCTGTATGAAAAAAAGAGACGGCAGAATAGTACCGTTCGACATCCAGAGAATCGAAGATGCGGTTAGAAAAGCTCTCGATGCGGTTGGAACCCAAAACGAAGAAAAAGTCCGGAAAATCGCCTTCGAGACATTTGAAATCCTGCGAACATCTGAAAACCTGTACTATCCTGAAGTCGAAGAAACTCAAGACATAGTAGAAAGAAAGCTTTTCGAGCACAATGAATACGATGCGGCAAAAGCATACATTCTGTACAGAGAACAGCATAAAAGTATAAGAGACGTGAGAAAATCCCTTCTGGACGTGGTTGAAACTTTGGACAGTTATGTTTTGCAAAGCGACTGGAGAGTCAAGGAAAATTCAAACTCTGATTATTCTTTCTCCGGCCTTCTTTTGCACGCAGCCGGAAGTGTCGTTGCCAATTATTCATTGAACAAAATCTATCCCCCTGAGATAGCTTACGCCCACCGACACGGCGACTTACACATTCATGATCTTTCTATGGGTATAGCCGGCTACTGTGCCGGATGGTCTATAAGGAGCCTTTTGACAAACGGATTCGGAGGAGTTCCCGCCAAAGTTTCTGCAGAACCTCCTAAGCATCTGCTCTCTGCGCTTGGCCAGATAGTCAATTTTTTGGGTACGGCTCAAAATGAATGGGCGGGAGCGCAGGCTTTTAATTCTTTCGACACCTATCTCGCCCCCTATGTGCGTATAGACAATCTCGATTACAGACAGGTCAAACAGGCAATTCAGTCTTTTGTCTTCAACCTCAATGTCGCTTCAAGATGGGGAGGACAGACTCCTTTCACTAATCTGACTTTTGACTGGGTGGTTCCTCCCGATCTGAAAAATCAACCGGTTCAAATAGGGACTGAATTTACAGATTTCGTCTACGGCGATTTTCAGAAAGAAATGGACATGATAAACAAAGCCTTCATTGAAGTCATGATGGAAGGAGACTCGACGGGAAGAATTTTTACATTTCCAATACCTACTTACAACATAACAAAAGATTTCAACTGGGAAGGCGAAAACGTGGAGCTTCTTTTTGAACTGACCGCGAAGTACGGCATTCCTTATTTTCAGAATTTTGTTAACAGTTCTCTGAAACCCTCCGACGTCAGATCGATGTGCTGCCGTCTTCAGCTCGACATCAGAGAACTGAAAAATAAAACAGGAGGTCTTTTCGGAAGCGGTGAGCAGACTGGATCCATAGGAGTCGTCACCATAAACATGCCGAGAATCGGATATCTCTCTTCAGACGAAAACGAATTTTTCAGAAGGCTTTCGGCAGTAATGGACATTGCAAGAGACAGCTTGGAAATTAAGAGGAAAATTGTTCAGAAAAACATGGATATGGGATTGTTTCCTTACAGTAAGATATATCTTGGATCTCTGGCAAATCATTTCTCAACAATCGGCCTGGTCGGAGTAAACGAATCCGTAATAAACTTTTTCGGTCCTGACGAAGATATTTCGACACCTAAAGGAAAAGCGTTTGCCAAGAAGACGCTTGATTTCATGAGAGAAAAACTAATAAAATATCAGCAGGAAACCGGACACCTTTACAACCTGGAAGCCACTCCAGCGGAAGGCGCTTCGTACAGGCTCTCAAAAATGGACAAAAAGCTGTTCAGAAACATAATAGCCTGCGGAGAAAACAATCCGTATTACACAAACTCCAGCCTTCTTCCCGTCGGTTACTCGGACGACGTATTCAAAGTCCTCGAGCATCAGGAAGAGTTACAGGCAAAGTACACGGGAGGAACCGTACTTCACATATTCCTAGGCGAAAGCGCAGAGAGCACTTGCATAAAAAATGTTGTCAAAAGAGTCGCGTACGGATACACCCTTCCGTATTTCACGATTTCCCCGACTTTTTCGGTGTGTCCCGACGATGGATATATCAAAGGAAGCGTTGCAACCTGTCCTAAATGCGGCAGAGAGACTGAAATATACAGCAGAGTGGTGGGATATTACAGGCCTGTCAAAAACTGGAACAAAGGCAAGAAAGAAGAATTTGCTCAGAGAAAAACCTACATTATTCAAAAAGATACTCATCGCCAAAACGATCAGATTTTCCAGAGAGAAGCAGTGAAGTTTGCGGCCGCAGTCGTCTGATTAAATTGAAGCTCGCAGATGATAATAGGAGGTTTTCTTCCGTTTTCTTCCATTGATTATCCCGGCAGGATAAGTTCGGTCTTATTCACGCAGGGCTGCAACTGCAGGTGCCCTTTTTGTCACAATTCTGAGCTTGTCGCTATAAAAAAAGAAGGCGTCGAGACGGTCGATGAAATCATAGAGACACTCAAAAAAAGAAAAAAACTAATAGATTCGGTTGTCGTCTCCGGCGGTGAACCGACAATTCATGATGATTTAATTGATTTCATGGTGCTTCTCAAACGAAATCATTTCGCTGTCAAACTGGACACCAATGGTTCAAATCCAGGTATGATTGCCGGAATAGCTGAGATGAAGTGCGTTGATTTTGTGTCTATTGACGTAAAAAGCTCGCCCGAAAAATATTTTAAGGCAGTTAATGCCGGCTTCAATTTCGACGGCATATTAGAAATAGTTAAGACTCTCGACGCCGCCGGTATCTGTTATGAATTGAGAACAACTGTAGTGCCGGGTCTGGTCGAGGAAGAAGACATGAACAAAATCAGTTCAATCCTCGGCGGCGACAGGGATTTGGTTTTGCAGCAATTTGTCCCTGACAAGACACTCGATCCCGAATTTAAAAACTTGAAACCCCACGATTATGAAATCGTCGAAAAAATGATAAAAATTGCAAGGTCGCGGTTTGCGCGAGTCAATTCGAGAGGATTTATATGAAAGTAAAAAAAAGATCCGGACAAATAGTCGATTTCGATAAATCTAAAATTGAAAAAGCGGTTTCCAAAGCCTTTTCAGCCAAGGGATTGGATCCTGTTCCGGTCAAAATTGTCACGGATAATGTCATTAAGGAAATCGAAAAAAGAGAAGAAACAGAAATTGACATAGAAAAAGTTCAGGACATTGTCGAAAACGAACTGATGAAACAGGATTATTTCGAAGTCGCTAAAGCGTACATTCTCTACAGACAGGAGCACGCTGCACTGAGAACGGCTAAAAAGGTGATTTTCGGTGTAGAAAAAGACGAGGCCAAACTTCCTCTAAATGCGTTGGAAGTTCTCAGATCGCGTTATTTGCTGAAGGATATAGAGGGGAACGTCATTGAATCTCCAAAAGAGATGTTCGAAAGAGTTTCGGAATGTGTCTCTTCTGCCGAAAAATTTTTTTCTGATAAAAAGGCTGATTACTGGAAAGAAGAATTTTTTAGAAATATGAACGAAGGCTTTTTTCTTCCGAATTCGCCGACATTGATGAATGCCGGAACAGATTTCCCTCAGCTTGCGGCTTGTTTCGTCATACCGGTAGAAGATTCCATAGAAGGTATTTTTGATGCAGTAAAATATGCCGCCTTGATACACAAGACAGGCGGCGGAACCGGTTTTTCGTTTTCGAGGCTCAGACCCGCAAACGATGAAGTCAGGTCTACTGGCGGTATAGCTTCCGGTCCCGTTTCCTTCATGAGGGTTTTCGACATCGCTACTGAAGTTATAAAACAGGGAGGAAAAAGAAGGGGAGCGAACATGGGTGTTCTCAAAGTTGACCATCCAGATATAGCTTCGTTCATCACATCAAAAGTAAGCGAAGGTCAATTTACAAACTTCAACATTTCAGTTGCGTTGACAGACAATTTCCTCAAAGCAGTGCGCCAGAAAAAAAGTTATTCTCAGATAAATCCCAAAAATGGCAGAGAGACGGCTAAAGCGGATGCCAATGAGATTTTTCAGCTTATCGTTTCAAAAGCCTGGGAAAGCGGAGATCCCGGAGTCATTTTCATAGACAGGATTAATTCACTTCATACAATGAAAAATCTTGGTTTGATCGAAGCGACAAATCCATGCGGAGAACAACCGCTTCTTCCCAACGAGGCATGCAATCTCGGTTCCATTAACCTTTCTAAATTCGTAAAAAACAATCAGGTGGACTGGGATTCATTAAAAGAAACTGTCGCAACGTCCGTGAGGTTTCTTGACAACGTTATAGACGTGTCCCGATATCCTCTGCCTCTGATAGAAGAAACTGTCAAAAAAAACAGAAAAATCGGTCTTGGTGTGATGGGTTTTGCCGATTTTCTGATTTTGCTCGGAGTACCGTACGACTCTTTGGCCGCAGAGAAAAAAGCGGAAGAAGTCATGAAATTCATCCAAACTGAAGCGGACCTGGCTTCTAAGGATATTGCAGCAGAAAAAGGAACTTTTCCCAATTACAGCCTAAGTGTAATGGCTGAAAGAAATGAAAAACCGAGACGAAACGCCACATTGACGACGATAGCCCCCACAGGATCAATAAGCATAATTGCCGCAACTGCGAGCGGCATCGAACCGTGTTTTGATCTCGTTTTTATAAGAAACGTTTTGGACGGAACGCATTTTTTGGAAGTAAATGGATTGCTCAACGACGCGCTTGACAGAGAAGGAATTGACAAAAGGGCTGTCATATCAGCTATTGGAGAAGGGATAAAGCTTAAAGAAATGAAAAATATCCCCGAAAAATTAAAAAATGTTTTTAAAACGGCGCATGATATTGAACCCATTTGGCACGTCAGAATACAGGCAGCATTTCAGAAATATACGGACAATGCCGTCAGTAAAACGGTTAATTTTCCGAGCACCGCGACACATAAACAAGTGGAGGAAGTTTACCTGAACGCTTACGAATTTGGTTGCAAAGGAATAACAATATACAGAGACGGCAGTAAAAACAATCAGGTTCTCATGAAGCCTAAAGACAAATCATGCAGACTCAAAACAGTCGATTCGGAATACGCCGGCGGATGCGAGGAGTGCGGAGGATAAATGAAAGGTTCAAGACAAAAAGAATACAGGAGTGTCATCAGCGTTCTGGCCGCTTCGTCACTTTTAGCCGCGACTCTGCTATTATCCGCTTCCCTGTTTTTCGGATATTTCCGGCTTGGATCGTTATATGTTTACGCGGCTTCTGTTTTTCTGTCTTTTCTGATTCTATTTTCAAATTTTAAGAAAATCAATTTGCCTAAACACTCTTTTCTCGTTTGTTTTTTGGGCATTGTCTTCTCTTTCCTGTTCGCAGGCATGATATCCGGAACTGTTGTTTTGGAAGGGGCTGCTCTGTCTTTGATCCCGACCCTGGTAATCCATCTCGCTTTCGTCTTTCCGGAAGAAAAGCCTTTTTACAGAAAATCGGGTTATATATTGCTGAGACTGCTGTATTTATTTCCTCCCCTCTCTTTTTTGTCTTTTTTGCTGACAGTCTGGATTGCTGAAAATACAACCGTTTCATCTCTCAAGACGGCATTAATATTCCTTTCTTCGGTTTCAGTGATTTTTCTTGTTTTTTCGGCGGCAGATTCCGTTCGAAAAAGCGAAAGTGTCGGGATCAGAAGAAAGGGCGAGCATTTTCTTGTCGGAGCGTTTTTATCCTTAATCGGGCTGTTTCTTTCAGTGCTGCTTTTTCCCGAAGCGACCTTTTTAGCCGCGACTGCACCAATGGCTCTTTTTTTGTATGAGGATTTTTTTCCTGTTTTGAAAGAAACCCCTTCAAGAAAGATAGCTGTTATACTTCTGTCTTTATTGTCGTCTTCTGCAGTTTTTTGTTTTTTTGCCGTTCTACCCGTTTGTTTTACTTTTACGGGCAAGGCAAGGTTTTTCATATTCGGTATGCTTGGCGCTCTGATCTTTTCATGGAGTTTCAGGTATTTTTACGCACTTTTTTTCTCTGCGCTATACAAAAATCCTAAAAAGAGACTGAAACATTTACTGGATTTTGAAAGAAGCATAAACGGCAGTGAAAGTACAAATGAATTTGCTGAAAAATTGTCAGAAAACCTGAAGAAAGCATTGAACTGTTCAGAATGCAGCGTATACGTTCGAAAAGACAAATCATTCTTCGTGAATGCATCCGATAGTGGTGAACGAGTTTATCCGGACGGCTTTGATGGAAACAGAAAAGACGGATTAGTGAATTTCATCGAAAGCTCAGGAAAATTGATAGTCTTTGATGAGGAAACAAGCTTCGGATTCAAGAACGTGTGCGTTGAAGACATGCTCAATATATCAAGAAAAAAAGGTTTTTGGATGCTGCCGTTTTTCTCGGGCTGGGACCTCGCTGCAATGGCGATAGGCAATAAACCGGCAGGGCCTCTGGAAAAAAGTTTTACAGAAGAACTTGTCGGATTTTCAAAAAGGATTTCAGGACTCATTGCTTCTTTTGTCAGAATTGAAGGAATTGAAAAATCAGTCAGGTCTGAAGAGTACAAAAATTCAAAAAGAGAAGTTATCGCCAGTTTGAAAAAATGCAGTGACAAGAACATCAGGATTAAAAGTATTACTGGAGACAACACAGGAAACAACACGGTTTTTTGCCTCAACAGAAATGGGCGGATATTTGCCGGTTTCGCCGATTGGAAAAACGACGCAAGAGACTGGCTGAAACTTGTCAATCTTCTGACTTTTCACTTCGTTTATGAAAAACAAAACGGATCGGACCTGAATGTCGCTGTTTCTGGGATGACAGGTTTGAACGTAACCGAGTCATTTGTCGTGATGTTTGATTCCGAAAAAACCGAAATATACGCAGGTAATTGCAGAGCAGTTTATTTAATTGACAAAAAGGGAGTGGAAAAATATTCGGAAGAAAAGCGGACAGAGGGCAAATTGCTTTTTGCATGCACTTCTGAAATCATGGAATTGAGAAACATAAGGTACGAAAAACTCGGCGAAGCCAGATTGGTTGAAATACTTGGCGGGGCTTCGTCTTTTTCGCTCGAAGTTTTCAGCGAAGATGTTTTCTCGGCTCTGAATTCTTGGTCTAAGGATTCGGCAGGTCTTTCGGACATAGAAATGCTGTTTGTAGATTTGACACGATGAAGAGAATTGTCGCTTATTATATTTCGGCTCACGGTTTCGGACACATGACCCGAAGTTTTGAAATAATCAGAAATTTTAGCGGATTTGAAACTCATATAGTCAGTGGTCATTCACCGGAAACAGCGGAATTTCTGGGGTTTGGCGGAATAAAAGCCGCATCTTACAGAACCTGTATAATTGACTCCGGAGTGGCGCAGAAAAATGCACTCGAGATTGATATTGGAAAGACTTTAGATGAAAACGCTGATTTTATAGAAAAATACTCCGATCTTGTTGAAAGAGAGGCTGAATTCCTTTCTGAAAAAAAAGTTTCTGCAGTTTTTTCTGATGTTTCTCCCCTTCCCGTGACGACGGCGAGGAGATTGAATATACCCGTCTGGGTAGTGGGAAATTTCACTTGGGATTGGATAATGGAAGGTTTTGAGAATTACGACACTCGTTTTGAAAAATTGAATTATTTTTTTAAAAATCAGTACATTCTGGCTGACGGAGCTTATCTTTTGCCATTCTCGGGCGGTTTTGAAATGTTTGGAAAAATTTATAAAACCGGCCTTGTCTGCAGAAAACCGTCTTTCTCCAGCGAGAGGGAAGCGAGAGCTGTTCTCGGTTTAAATGAGGGGCAAAAAGCAGTCGTTTTCACTTTTGGCGGATTTGACGCCATCAAAAGCTTGGATTTTTTTAGAAAGACGTTTCGGTTTTTGTACCAGGCTTTGAAGACAGGAGAATTTCTGAAAATGTTTATATTGTATCCACGGCGAGAATTCCTTTTCCCGATATTCTTCTTTCAGCTGACTGCGTTATTACAAAGCCGGGCTACGGAATAGTCTCGGAGTTGTATTATCTGAAGAAAATGGGATTTTCTAAAAAAATTATATATTGCGACAGAGGACCCTTCAGAGAATACGGTATACTGAAAAAATTCATAGACAGTAATTTTCCCGAATCGTTGTTCATTGATTCCGAAAAAATCAGAACGGGAGAATGGATAAAATCTGTTTAATCAGGTCAAGAAAAGGCGGGATGGAATCCCGCCTTTTCAATCAGCCGTTTTCAGAAAGAAGATAAAATATCTTCCAGTATGTTTTCGCCGGATCCGTTGACTATAAAAATTCCGGTCGAAGTAGTCTCCTCGACTTTACTCGCCGAAGCAATTGTTCCCACGAATGAAAATTTCTGTCCTATCTCAGGCGAAAACATTCTGAGCATGGGGAGAATTTTTTGCGCGTCAACGTATATAATGACCGGATACTGATCGGGATTCTCTATTCCCGACTCTTCAAGTTTTTCCCTGAGCGAGACGCCCGTTCCGGAGAAAGACTGCATGTTCATGAGAGCGACGACTTCAGACTCGCTGATGTTAATGTCTATTTTGTTCTCGCCCTGAGTGTAAGTGTAGGAATCGTTCTGGCCTTTTAAAGCACCGCCGGCTCCGGCAACAGCTATTGTCATGACTTTTATAAGTGCTTCTTTATTGTTGAGGCCTACGATCGCTCCCGCTTCGGGTGCGGTCATGTTAAGATTGCCGATCATTAACTGAATGTCGCCTCTCAGCATTCCCCAGAATTCGTCTTCAGTCATTCCGATCTGGGAGAAATCAATCTCGTCTCCCATGTAGGGAGAAATAAACTGCTTGAGAGACATAAAGTTCATGACGAGCCTCATGTAAAGAGTTATTTCTCCGTTGATATCGTTCAGGGAGCTGACTCCCTGAGGCAGATCTGAAAGATACAACGAGACCATGGGATGGTTCGTAATGTCTTCTCCGTATTTTGCGTAAGATTTAAGAACTATTCTTTTCTGCTCAATGTCGCCGCCTACTACCGCGTATTCAATTTCGGGCATGTCGAACAGAGCTCTTGTGTTTTCATCAAGAGTGTCCATGCTTTCTTTGATGCTCTTCTCAAGTACTTCGTAAAAGCTTCCGCCTATGTAAGCGTACAAAGCGGGGGAGGACATTCCGATTGAAGTGTATGATTCCAGGAAATTTGGGCTCGTGGCGAGAGAATTTTCGGGTTTAGTCTCTTTGACCTGTTTCATGAGGTCTTTTATTTTTTCACCCATGCCTATGACTACGAAGCTCTGGTAAACGGAAAAATAAACTTCGTCGTCTTCGTCTTTAACAATAGTGAAATCGCCGTCTTCCGTAATTGTCGGTTCGCCGTCCTTTTTCGCCATGTCAATTATATATTTGAGAAGACCTTCCGGATTTGAGGAAGGGACAAATACGGCAAACGTGGGAACCGAACCGTTTTCCTGAGGAGTGATGGAAACATCGAGCATTATCATACCGATTTTTCCGTTCGGATCGAAGCCGTTTTGCTTGAATTCCTCGTAATCGAAATCTTCCGTTTTGTCTTTGAATACTTTTGTAAAAATTGCGTCCGCGTTTATTTTTTGCAGATCGGCGTAAATAAACATCGGAATGTCTGAAGGGACAAGAGTCGCAAGTTCAATCTGTCCCATCTGAGGTTTTTTTGTGCATCCCGTGTGAAGGATTAAAACACCCGCCAGCAATACTGCGATTAGCAAAACCTTTCTCATCTTTCCTCCTGAGTGAAATTATCTTCTTATCTGATATCGCAAAGAAGCGCCTATCTGAAGGTATCTTCCTCCCGCATCGTTGGGATTCCAGCGCTTGAGGTCTTCAACGGCGACTCCTAATCTTCTGGCTATTCTCGAAAGAGTGTCACCCGATCTGACCGTGTATGATCTCCAGACAACCGTCGGGGTGACAGGTGCGGTTTGAACCGTTATCTGAGTGTTTGAAAGATATTTGAGAGAATCAGGAAGCACATCGAAACTAGTCCTGAAAACTTCTCTCGTGCCTGAAGGAATTTTGAGGACGAACGGATATTCTCCGGGCGGCGTGAAGGATTGAAGAATGTGAGGGTTGAGTTCCTTTATTTTTTCCTTTGTTGAAGCAGTCGAGTTGGCTATGACCGAAAGATCGACAGGGCCGTTGAGATGAACGGTGTCATATTCCATCGGGTCTTCGTAATTGATGGACATGCCGTATAACTCGGGTTCTCGTGCAACGAGCATGACGGCGAGAGCCCAGGGAACGTATGTCATTGTCTCGTTGGGGAGGGACAGTTTCCAGAAATCGTTTGTTCCCGCGTTGTTGATGGCTCTTTCGACTGTTCCTTCTCCGCAGTTGTAAGCGGCGAAAGCGAGTTTCCAGTCTCCGAATCTCTCGTACAGAGATGAAAGGTATCTCGCTGCGGCTATCGATGATTTGTAAGGGTCCCTTCTTTCGTCCACGTAATTGTTTATAGAAAGGCCGAAATTGCGGGCTGTTCCCGGGATGAACTGCCAAATACCGACAGCAGAAGCCGGAGAAACAGCTCCCGGGCTGTATCCGCTTTCGATAATCGGGAGAAAAGCGATGTCGTGCGGGAGATTGTAGTCTTCAAGAACCTCTTCTATCAGAGGAAGATATTTCCCGCTTTTTCTCAGACATGCTATCAAAGTGTTTCTGCCTGCGCTTGTGTTAGTCCAGTAGTTTAGAGCCTGTTTGAGTCTGTCGGACGCGTCTATGTCAATGGGAATCAACAAGTGGTCTGTTGTCTCAATTACCGGGTAACCCCAAAGTGAGTTTGCCGCCCTGATCTGAGCGGAAGAAAGCCTTCGGAGGTTGATGTTATATCTGCTCACAAGAAACGGGTCCTGAACGTCTTCTATTGGTATGTCGAGAAGGTATCTCATACCGTCGTTTGCTATCTGGTGTGCGAGTATGTAGTTCGAGCTTTTGAGAGCCTCGTTAGCCTGCGTGAACTGCTCTTCGGCTATAGTCAGCATTATTGAAGCGAGAGTGTCAGCTGAAACCGATTCTACGTATAGGACGTTATCCTCGGTAGCAGTGTATTGGCTGGTATCAGATGTCTGTCGGTAAGTAGTACAGCATGTCGCCGTTAAAACAGCGCACAACAATGCTCTCGAAAATATTTTGCGCATTGAAGCCCCTTTTGCGTTATTTAAAAGCTTTATCAACAATGTTTATTTAATCACGAAGAAAGAAATTTGTAAACGTTTTCAAAGTATTTGTTCAGTTTTATAATATTTCTAAATCGCGGTTTTCGGCAATCCGGAAAATATGGAAGTTAAATCTTAGATTGACAAACATCTGACTGTCGTTATAGATACATGCATGGTCAAGGATAAAATCAGAAATTTTTGCATCATTGCGCACATAGATCACGGTAAATCAACACTGGCAGACAGGCTTCTGGAGCAAACGGAAACCATCCCGAAGAGAATAAAATTGGAACAGTATCTGGATAAAATGGACCTCGAAAAAGAAAGAGGGATAACAATAAAATCTCACAACGTCAGAATGAAATATAAAGCTTTGGACGGGCACGAGTATCAGCTGAATCTCATAGACACTCCCGGGCACGTAGATTTTTCTTACGAAGTCTCAAGATCCATATCCGCCTGCGAGGGAGCCCTTCTCGTCGTCGACGCGACCCAGGGAGTTCAGGCTCAGACCGTGAGCAACGCGTATCTTGCACTTGATCAGGGTCTGGAAATAATTCCGGTTATAAACAAGATTGACCTGCCGTCGGCTGATACAGAAAAAGCCAGGTTTGAAATAGAAGAATATCTCGGGCTTGACACAGAAAATGCTGTCGCAGTAAGCGCTAAGACGGGTCTTGGAATACCTGAACTCATTGAATCCATAATAAAACTCGTCCCGCCTCCAAAGAAAAATATTAAATCACTATTGACTTCTCTCGTTTACGACAGTTATTACGACGAATTCTGGGGAGCGGTGCTTTTCGTCAAAATCGTTTCCGGAGAATTGAAGGCGGGTGACAGGATAAAACTCGTCGGCGCAGGTAAGGAATACGACGTTCAGCATTTGGGGTATTTTTCCCCCGGAATCCACGAAACAAAAAAACTCGCGTGCGGTGAAGTAGGTTTCGTTTCCGCTGGAATACGCTCTCTTCAGGACGTCAACATAGGCGACACAATGACATTATCGGGATGCGAGGTTGGACTTCTTCCGGGTTTCAGGAAATCGAAACCAATGGTCTATGCGGGACTTTACCCTTCGACCAACGACAAATACAGAGAGCTCAAAGAAAGCCTGGAAAGGCTTTCGATAAACGATTCGGCAATAGTCTTTTCTCCGGAAAAATCGTTCGCGCTTGGCATGGGCTTCAGAGCTGGTTTTCTCGGTCTCCTGCACATGGATATAGTGCAGGAAAGACTGGAAAGGGAATTCGATATGGAATTGGTCGTGACGGCTCCTACAGTTCCCTACAGAGTGACTCTGAAAAACGGTGAAGTTTCGGAAGTGAATTCTCCTTCAGATCTTCCGCCTCCTTCAGAAATTGAATTGATTGAAGAGCCCATTGCCAAAGTGTCTGTTCATGCGCCATCACAGTACCTCGGCAACATCATTAAGATCTGTCACGAGAAAAGAGGGACTCAGCGCAAAATTGAATATCTCACGCAGAACCACGTCAGAATAGATTATGAAATGCCATTGTCAAGCGTGATAGTCGATTTTCATGATCTTTTGAAATCTTCAACGAAGGGATACGCCTCTCTCGATTACGAATGGACCGGATTTTCAACGGCGAAAATGACGAAGTTGGATTTTTTGATAAACAATGATCCGATAGACGCGCTTTCGGTCATCGTTCAAAGCGACGAAGCATATCAGACAGCGAGAAGGATTTGCATCAGGCTTAAGAAGGCCATTCCGAGACAACTTTACGAAATAGCCATACAGGGAGCAGTGAACGGAAAAGTGATTGCTCGTGAGACTTTAAAACCAATGAGAAAAGATGTAACTGCTAAATGCTACGGAGGTGATATAACCAGAAAACGAAAACTGCTCGAAAAGCAAAAAGAGGGAAAACGAAGAATGAAAAAATTCGGAAAAATCGAAATACCTCAGGAAGCCTTCATGAGCGTTCTTTCTCTGGAAAGCGAGGACTGATATGACAGGGAGAAAAGTCGCCATAATAGGCAAAGGCGCAAGAGAACACGCCATCGCCGAAGCTCTCAAAGCTGATCGAGACGTATCGGCGGTTTTTTGCCTGCCGGGCAATCCCGGTACGGAGAAGAGTTGCGTCAATGTCGCGTCCGACATAAAAGACTTCAAAAGTATTCTTTCCGCCGCTGCTCTGGTTAATCCGGATCTGATAGTCGTAGGCCCGGAAGACCCGCTTGCAGAAGGAGTTTCAGATTTTCTTAGGAATTCAGGTTATTGCGTTTTCGGCCCCGGTAAAAATGGCGCCGGTATTGAATCGGACAAATCTTTCGCGAAAAGAATCATGAAAGAAACCGGAATACCAACGGCAAAATGGTATGAAGTCACTTCTGAATACGAGCTGGAAAAGCGGCTAAACGAGATGAAACCTCCTTACGTTGTAAAAGCGAGTGGACTTGCTCAGGGTAAAGGGGTGTTTATTTGCAGGGAATATTCCGAAGCTCTTTCGGCAGGCAAAGAAATGATCTCCGGAAAATTACTCGGCGACGCCGGAAAGAAACTTGTGATCGAAGAGTTTATTCAGGGATTTGAAGTTTCGTATTTTTTTGCAACGGACGGGGAAAAATCAGTATGCCTGCCTCCTGCGCATGATTATAAAAAAGCATTTGACGGCAACTTCGGACCAAATACCGGCGGAATGGGTTCGGTTTCACCTGTTGGTTCATTTTATGAAGAAAAAGCCAAACAGACCATTGCCGAGCCGCTTCTTGATTATTTGAGAAACTCGGGAATAGAATACAGAGGTTTGATTTTTGCCGGTGCTATCATATCGCAGGAAAAGATTTATGTGCTCGAGTTTAACTGCAGATTCGGAGACCCCGAAACTCAGTCGTCTCTGGGAACAGTCGAGGAAGGACTTTTTGAAATGCTATACTCGTGCGCAAGAGGAAGCGCCGAAAATTCTTTGAGTGTATCCGGAAAAAAAGCGGTCTCAGTTGTTTTGGCTTCGCGGGGTTATCCTGAAAATCCGGAAACAGGAAAGAAAATCGGAGGACTCGAGGATGTATTACACCGTGATTCTTCAGTATTTTTCGCCGGAGTTCAAAAAAGAGAAAACGGTCTTTTCACGTCAGGCGGGCGTGTATTCACGGTTCGAGGGAAAGGCGAAACAGTTGACGAAGCTAAAAACATAGCGTATGACCAAGCCGGGAAGATCGAATTCGATGGGAAGTGGATGAGAAATGATATTGGAGAGGACGTATCAGAATACCTGATCTGAGGAATCCTGAAAGTTTGTTTCAGGTATAACAGAATCCCTGAATTTCTTCAAATTGTTAAAATGCCAAAGTGTGTTGTCCAGGCTGTCTTCAAGAACGGTTATTCTTACGAGCAGAGAGTGCAAGGTGTCACCGTATTGCTCGGGTGTTTTATTTTTCGAATAAAATATTTTTCCTGAAAAAAAACCGAAAATTAAAGCCGCCGCGCAGATTATAAAAAGAATTGTAATTGACACGCATGGTTGTTTCGGGCTTCGATAGATCATAAATATATGGTATATTGAATGCCGGAAAATGTAAACGCGCTGTTCAATAAACATTTGACGATTCAAAATTTGCGGAAGAAGGAAGCACTTGACAATTAAGAAAAATATCTCAGCTTTTCCTTTGTATGTCCTGCTTCTCATTATTCTTGTGCCCGTGTCATTTTTGATGTTCTGGTTTTCCATGATGCTTATGGAAAACGGCGAAAAAGCCATTCTTTCGATGACAGAGAAGGAACTGCTTGCTCTTTCAGAAGCATACAATCAAAGCATTCAACAGTTGTATTCTTCGGGCCAGCTTCAGGAGAAGCTTTTGAAACTGTCCGCTCTATCTTCGGCTCACATGATCGCTCGATATCCGGAAATTACAGGAGGTCAGTTGAAAAGCCTGGCTCTCGAAAACCACTTTGCAAGGATAGATGTTCTAGACAGCTCCGGCAGGGTAATAGCATCATCTTCAGAGAATTTGGAAATACCTTATTATCCCGGATTGAAATTCCTGACGAGTGCCAGAAGAAATGAAATAATAATCTGGTCGACCGAAAGATCCGATTCAATCATCGGAATTCCTTTCAGAAGCTATAAGCTGGCGGCAGTGAGAACAGAAAACAACGGAGCCGTAGTTGTTTATCTTGATGAATCTTTCGTGGCTTCGGTTATGACATACGCTTCGGTGTCAAAGCTGGTAAAGGACGTCGGGACTTCTCCCGGATTTGCATACGTCGCAGTGCAGGGTTTCGAAGGAATAATTTCAGCGTCGGGGAGAATATCGCAATTGTCGAAAATCGAAGATGACTCTACTTTGCTTTCCGTCGTTCGAATACAAAGAGCAAAAGTCCGCGAGATGGATTTCAGAGGAAAAAACATTTATGAAGTCGTTTCCCCGCTGAGTTACGAGGGAGTTCCTAAAGGCGTTATCAGAATAGGGATTTATCTTGACGACTACAAAAAAATAATATCGGAATACCGACAGCGGATTTTGCTCATGTTTGTGTTTTTATGGCTCACGGTGTTTTTTTCGATAATTGCTTCTGTTTTCGGCTTAAGATATTTTTCCGTTAGAAAGGAGCTTCATTCAGCCGAAAGTGTCACAAGCAAACTTGTGGATTCGGCCAACTACGGTATATTCATCGTTAATAGAGACCGAAAATTCATCAGGGTCAATGAATACGGACGGAATTTATTCGGGTTCGGCAATAAAGACGTAAGAAAAATCAAATACGGGGATTACTTCAAGGAAGACGAGCTTTTTATTGGCAGAACTTCAGAAACAGAGAGAGAAATAAAAGACCTTCTCGTCAACATAACTCTGCCTTCCGGAAAAAGAGATGAATTTTTACTTGACACAGTTATATTGAGAAATCGGGACGAAATAATAGGAACCGTGTCCCTGCTCAAAGATTTCAGATATTTTAAAATTGAAAAAGAACTGGAAACAGAAAAGGAAAAATTAAAAGACATTTCTCAAATGACCTCGACGATAGCACACGAGCTCAGGAATCCTCTCAACGCTGTATCAATTGCTGCCCAAAGGCTTGAAATGGAACTCGAACTCGGCGAGGATGACGAAAGAAAATCAGTTCTGTCCATGCTTTCATCTGCAGTCGGCACACTCGAAAGAAAACTGGGAAATCTCCTGATGTTCGCAAAAACCGCGAAATCTTCTGGTATGCCTGTCGATGTCCTGCAAGTATTGTCAGATTTGAAAAAAATACACGGTCTTGTATCGATAGAAGTATCGAGCGATTCGGATGAAATAATTATTTACGGTGATAAAACCGACTTTTACAGACTGTTCGACAACATGATAGATAATTCGGTAAAAGCCGGAGCGAGAAATATTTTTGTGTCTTTACAAGACAGAGGAAAATTCCTCGATGTAGAATTTAAAGACGACGGACAGGGGATAAAGGAGATACATTCGGGAAGTGTATTCGAACCCTATTTTACAACTTCTCCATCCGGTACCGGCCTCGGTCTTTACATAGTTAAAAAGATAGTCGAAGAATACGAAGGAAATATCTGTTTGGAATCTTTTGCGGATAATGGAGCCGTGTTCAAGTTCACTCTGTCTAAAAATGAGAAGAGCACCGGTGAAAAAAACATTTAAACTGCTCGTCGTTGACGATGAAAAAGATCAAAGAGATCTTCTCGCAGGTGCTCTCACCAAGGAAGGATACGAAGCTCTGGCCGCTGCTGGATTCGACGAAGCGAAAGCGCTTTTCGATGGCTCTCTCGTAGACATGGTAATTACGGATC
Source organism: candidate division WOR-3 bacterium (assembly GCA_016934535.1). Taxonomy (NCBI): domain Bacteria; kingdom Pseudomonadati; phylum Caldifarciminota; species Caldifarciminota bacterium. Next base: position 17,338 of record JAFGSQ010000042.1, on the reverse strand, counting down.
AAAAACTCGGGGGCGGCAAAGATGGTCTTTCCATTCTCGAACACTGCCGTAGGACAAACCCTGAAATACCTGTAGTTCTTATAACTGCTTACGGGAACATAGACAGTGCTGTCACGGCGATGAAATACGGCGCGTATTATTATATGACAAAACCTATAAAACTTGGAGAATTAACCGAACTGGTTAAGAAAGCACTGAAAGAGCTTGAGATTATAAGGGAAAGCAGAATTCTACAGGACATGTATGTGGAAGAATTTTCCGAACACCCTATAGTTGCGCAAAGCAGAGAGATGAAGGAAGTACTTTCCCTGGTATCGCGTGTGGCTAACTATAACATATCAGTCCTCCTGACCGGCGAAAGCGGCGTGGGAAAAGAGGTCGTAGCGAGAGCCATACACAAAACTTCTTCGAGAAAGGAGAATCCTTTCATTGCGGTTAATTGTTCGGCAATTCCGGAAACGCTTCTCGAGGCGGAATTGTTCGGAGCAGAGAAAGGAGCATACACCGGTGCCGTAACTTCGAGAAAAGGCAGATTGGAACTTGCCGAAGGAGGATCTCTTTTTTTGGATGAAATCGGGGACATCACGCCCACGATACAGGTCAAGCTGCTGAGGTTCTTGTCGGAAAAGACATACGAAAAACTGGGAGGGGAGAAGACCATTGAAGCTGATGTAAGAATAATAGCCGCGACGAATAAAGATCTGATTTCAGAAATGAAAAACGGCAGGTTCAGAGAAGATTTGTTTTACAGGCTCAACGTAGTCAACATAGAAATACCTCCGCTCAGAGACAGGAGAGAAGACATTATTCCTCTTGCAAAGAGAATTATGAAAAATCTCTCGGAAAAAATTCCCGAAAAAAAAGGATTGCAACTTTCGTGGGAAGCTGAAAAAAAACTGATAACCTGTCAATGGCAGGGAAACATCAGAGAGCTGGAAAACACCATTCAAAGAGCTTTTGTTTTAGCGAGAGAAAACGTCATAAATGTTTCGGATTTTTCGTTTGCAAAAGAAACGGAAGATTTATCGCTCGAGGCTGTTGAAAAAAAACACATAGAGAGAATTCTCGCTGTCACATCCGGAAACTTTCAGAAAGCAGCAGACATCTTAAAAATTCACAGGAACACACTCAGAGAGAAAATGAAGGGACACGGATTGAAGTGATCGCGGTTATTCTGCTGTTTTTCGGGCTTTCAGGCCAAGCAACAATCGTCAACTATTCCTGCGGAAAAATGCTGTACGACTGGCTTTCGAAAAAAGTCATTCTTTGTGATTCAGCTTACGTGGAATACGGAGACATAAAGCTTTACGGAGACACAATTATTTTTTACCCGGAAGAGAAAATCGTTGAAGTCATTGGCAGCATGAGGATTATACAAAAAGATCAGGAACTATCCGGAGAACACATGATTTTCAACATAGATACCAAATACGGTATAGTAGACGCTGGAAGAACAGCCATAACGGAAGGTTTTTTCACGGGGGACACTGTTTGGCAGGTAAAAGGGGACCTGTGGTTCGTTTCAAGGGGGACATTCACCACATGCGACGAAGAAGAACCGCATTATCACTTTTGGGGAAGAGCGATGGTCGTGGAGCAAAACGGAATGCTCATCGCTGAACCCGTCGTTCTTTTCATAGGCGACGTTCCCGTTTTTGCACTGCCCTGGTGGTTTTTCCCCATAAAAAGAGGAAGGTACAGCGGATTCCTTTTTCCAAACGTCGGGAACAGTTCCACGGAAGGACGGTACGTAAAAAACATTGCGTACTTCTGGGCAATCAACGACTATTCTGACGCTACTTTTTCAGTAGACATAATGGAAAAAAAAGGTGCGAGATTCAATGTCTCCGGAATATATCTTGTCAATCCTTATCTCTCCGGAAATTTTGGTTTTGCATACATCAGGGAAACGGACACAGGAATCGAAAGGTGGAGAATTGAAGGAAATCATTTTCATAAATGGAATTCAACCACCCAGATACTTGCCAGAGCTGACTGGCAAAGCGACAAGAGGTATAGAATCGATTACGGCACGGATGTTCTGGTAGATCTCAACAAACAAACTTCGTCTTATCTGTCCGTTTCAAAAAACTGGAAATTGCTGACAGGTCAGATGTTGTTGCTCAGAACAGAGGATTTGCTTGCGGACAAGGTGTTTTACAGAATGCCTGAAATGACATACACCGTTTTTTCAAAAAGAATATTTTCAGGTATAGACCCTGTGAATCTGTATTTTTCGAATTCCGGAAGATACTTGAGAACCGTGGAAAGCGACACCGCGGGTTCATTCAGGACTGATGAAGTAAGCATGAGCGCCGGTTTGCAGAATCCCGTGAAAATTTTCGGCTTTTTCAACTTAAATCCGAGTGTAAACGGAAACGCCTGGGTCCGAAAATCAGACACCAGCAGTTCATATTTGTACACAAGAGCCTGGTCTTCTACCGTGTCCGTTTCGACTTTTATTTACGGTTTGACTGACTGGAGCGCTGGATCGCTCAAAAGGATAAGACATGTATTGAATCCAGCCGTCTCATACACATATTCTCCGCCAGCCGTTTCGGGAACCTTCGGAGATACAACGTATCAGTTTTCCGTAGGGAATACAGTGTCGAGAATGAATTTTTCTCTTCAGCAGTCTTTTCAGATGAAATGGCAGAGCGGAGAAGTGCCCAGAAAATACGAATTATTTTCGCTGGGAACTTCCATAAACTACGATTTTGAAAAAGACGAAAAGCAATTTTCCGATCTTTCGCTTTCTCTCAACAGCAGATTTTCAGAAAAATTTACTATATCTTGTAGGTGGTTATATGATCCTTACACATTCGAAAGGTTGTTTTCGTCTTACTATCTGACGGCGTATTTTTCGGGAGATATCGCGAGCAGTTATTATTTTGACGACAAAAGCCATCCGTGGAACTTTATCGCTTCGTATTCATACTCGAAGGACAGATTTTCGAAAAACCAGCAGGTCTGGTTCACAGCCGGTTTCGATCCTACTGACAACTGGAAGGTTACTTACAGCGCGAGATGGGATATAGAAAAAAACAGCATGGTCAATCAATCACTTAGTGTTTACAGGGATCTCCATTGCTGGGAAGCCTTTTTTACCTGGCAGAAGTTTGGTGATGCATGGAATTATTCGTTCACTGTCAGAATAAAATCGATTCAGGACGTCAAAATTATGAGAAGCATGGTCAGCTTTTTTGTACCCCGTATATAGTATTAATTCCAAAAATTTATTAAATAGTGTATAAAAAACATTGACAAATACAATGTTTTGTGGTTCTGTGATTATTGATAAACAGTCAACAAACCTTAAAGGGAGGTTGGTAGAATGAACAAAGGCGAATTGATAGATAGAATTGCTGCCGAAACAAAATTGACAAAAACGCAGTCTCAGAAAGCTCTTGAAAGTTTTATCGGCGCCGTTCAAGACTCTCTGAAAAAAGGCAAGAAAGTGACATTGGTGGGATTCGGCACTTTTGGAGTGAAAAACAGAAAAGCGCGTAAAGGAAGAAATCCCCAGACTCAGCAAGTAATTAAAATCAAAGCGAAAAAAGTTCCTCATTTCTCTCCTTCTTCATCACTGAAGACAATGGTTGACAAGACGAAAAAATAAAAGGATCGGTGCGGGAGAAAATATGTTTAGCCTCCGCCTCAAGCAGGCGGAGTTTTTTTCTTAAAGCTATAAATGCTGATTTTTCTGAATTAATCCCCAATGTAGACGAGACTCCGTTTAAAAACGAAAATCCGGAAAGATACGCGCGCCGGATATCTGAAACAAAGTTTAATGATGCCGTTAATAAATGCGGGAAAGATGTGTTTATTGTCAGCGCAGATACTGTCGTTTCTCTGAATGATGAAATCCTGGTAAAACCTGAAAACCGGACCCTGGCGAAAAGCCATCTCGAAAGACTTTCCGGAATCTTTCACACCGTAACAACAGCTGTAACTTGCGGATACGAAAACGATTACACAACTGAAGTGTCGGTTACCTGGGTTCATTTCAAACAGTTGACTGAAAAAGACATTAGATTGTATCTTGATAGCGGAGAATGGTACGGAAAAGCAGGAGGTTACGCGATACAGGGGCTTGGCAGTTTCATGATTGACTGTGTAAAAGGATTTGTCGATAACGTAGTAGGATTTCCGCTTGCTTTGTTTATTTCTATGGCTGAAAAGTATGGAATCACTGTCTAAGGATGAACTGGCTCTACTTTGCTGCCTTTTGATCGTTTTTTCAATAGGGATATTCGGCTTGATGATAAGGGAAAAAAGAAAAAGCCGGCTAGAATTCATAAGCGAACACGAAAATGGGAGTTCTGCTTTTATTTTTCTGCAGGAGAAAACAGCTTTTTTACAGGAGATCTGTTTTAGAGACACGATTGTCGATTCATCTTGTTTGCCTGTAGACACTGTTTTAACGTCTGTCATGTCCGGAGAACAAGAGAGCATTCCGGAAGCTCGTGAAAATCAGAGCGCTCCTCTTGCAACAGTGAACATAAACTCCTCTGACGCCAGAATGCTCGAAACACTTCCCGGAATAGGTCCGGTTATTGCACAAAGAATAATTGATTACAGAAACGAGCACGGTCCGTTCTCGAGAAAACAGGACATACAGAACGTCAGGGGTATTGGACCCGCGAAGTATTCAAAAATTGAAAGTTTAATAACTCTTTGAACTTTTTAAAGCCAATGTGTAAAAGACAAAAAATGTCTGATCACGATCAATTTAATTGACAAAACAAGAACAGCATTTAATAATTTTTTATCGGTAAAAGATATTTATGAAAATTGGCGAAATTCTTGTAACTGAAAAGCTGATTACAAAAGATCAGCTTGATAAGGCCCTCGTGGAACAGCAGCGAAGGGGCACTGGCAGATTGGGTAGTATTCTTATACACCTCGGTTATATTAAAGAAGCACAACTTGTGCAGACTCTCGGAAAAAAACTTCACGTACCGGGTATCGAGATAGGCATTCTCAATCTGGACAGGAACATTATTAAACTGGTCCCCGCGAACATGGCTTTGAAACATCAGATGATACCAATTTCCAGGGTGGGGAAAACACTGAGGATAGCAATGGTCAATCCGTTCGATCAAGGTGCTATTGAAGCCGTCAGGTTTGGACTCGGATATGAGATAGAACCTGTCGTCGCGGCTGAAATAGCCGTTTTGAATGCGTTGAGCAAATATTATAAGGTTCAGGGAGCCCTCGACGTGGTTACTTCGACAGTAGAAGTTGTCGACGACGCGGACATACTTCAAGGTGCAGATTCGGTGGAAATCGGCAAAGGCATAATGGATCTCGACAGGCTCGAAAGCGAATCAAAAGCGCCCGCCCAGCAGTTTGTTTCAAAAATGCTGAAAATGGCTGTTGACAAAAAATGTTCAGACTTTCACATAGAACCGTATGAAAAAGAACTGCGTGTCCGTTTCAGAATTGACGGACTTCTTCACGAGATTGCATCCCCCAACTTTGCCCTGGGGCAGAGCATAACAACGTACATAAAACTTTTAGGAGGCATGAAACCGGACGAGAGAAGAAGACCACAGGACGGAAGATTGACAATGAAATCAGGGAGCAGGCTGGTCGATTTCAGGATGGCGGTGATCCCGACAATTTTCGGAGAGAAAATCGCAGTCAGAGTGCTGGATAAATCAAACGTCAGCTTCAAGATAGACGAACTCGGAATGGACATGAGGGGATTTGAGTATTTCAAAAAAGCCATACATAATCCTTATGGAATAATCATCGTAAGCGGACCAAGCGGATGCGGGAAGACCACGACATTGTATGCCGGGATGACAGAAATAAACAGCGTCGAAATAAACATAACAACAGCAGAAGACCCCGTCGAGTATATACTTCAGGGAATAAATCAGGTTCAGATGAGCCAGTCGGCGGGACTGACTTTCGCTTTGGCTCTCAGGGCTTATTTGAGACAGGACCCGAACGTGATAATGGTGGGAGAAATAAGGGACAGAGAAACCGCCGAAATAGCTGTCAGAGCGTCTCTGACAGGTCATCTTGTCATGTCTTCAGTCCACAGCAATACTGCGGCGGCGACAGTGACGAGACTTATAGATATGGGAGTCGAACCGTTTCTAATCGCTTCAACGCTCACTCTCGTGGTCGCTCAAAGACTTATAAAAAAGACCTGTCCTCACTGCCGCAGGCAAATAAGAATTTCCGAGCAGGTGCTCAAGGAGGTTGGAGTCGATCCGACAAGATTCAGCCAAGTCGCGCTTTTCAAGGGAGTAGGCTGTGAAATGTGCCAAAAAACAGGCTACGCGGGAAGAAAAGCCATTTTTGAGGTGATGTATATGTCTCCCAGGCTGAAAGAACTGGTTCTCAGCAGGGCTACGACTGACGAACTGAACAAAACGGCAGTTGAAGAAGGGATGCTGACTTTGAGAGAACACGGTTTCATGTCGGTCATGGGGCAGGAAACAGACATCGAAGAAGTCATAAAAGAAACGGCGGAGCTCTGATGGCCAAGGAACTTTTGAACGCACTGTTGAACGCGAGACTGATAACGAAAAGCCAGATTAACGCGGTCGAAGAAAAAAGGAACGAAACCGGTGATTCGGATATAGCGGTTTTAATTAAAAGCGGCCACATCTCCGAACAGAGATTGATGTCTTTTTTCGCAAAAGACTACAATTTTAAAGCTATAGATCTCACCGAACAGAATCCTGATCCCGTTGTACTCGAGCTTATCAAACCTGAAATAGCGAATAAGTACAGGATATTCCCTGTTCAAAGAAAGGGAAAATCGCTTGTTCTAGGAATGGTCAATCCTCTCGACGAAGAAGCTTTCGCCGAAGTCAGTTTCCTTACGGGACTGAATCCGGAAAGATGTTACGTACGCGACAGCCAGATGCAAAAATATCTGGAAAAGTATTATCCTCTGCACGGAGGAGGATTGGTTGCGATGGAAAGCCAGGCGACAACCGAAAAAGACAGAGGAGATCTGCAGGTAGAGGAAGAATACGAAGAAGAAGTGTCTTTCGGTACGTCTTCTCAGGCCGCCGATTTCGTCAAATACATAATTGACGACGCGGTTGCGAGAAAGGCCAGTGATATACACATTGAATTCATTGGTAAAAGACAGAGAGTGAGGATGAGAATTGACGGCGTTTTGCAGGAAGTCGTCGACGCCCCCGGAAAATTCAGTCTCGCCATAATTCAAAGAGTGAAGATACTTTCAAAAATGGACATTTCCGAACATTTCAAACCCCAGGACGGCAGGATACAATGGCGTTTCAGAGGAAGAGACATAGACCTCAGGGTAAGTGTCATTCCAACGGTTATAGGCGAAAAGATAGTGATGAGAATACTTGACAAAAGCAGCCTTATGGTGGATTTGAAAGACCTCGGTTTTTCTGAAAAATCCAGAAAATATTTCGAAGACTCCCTCGAAAGACCCTACGGAATTATTCTGATTACGGGGCCTACGGGAAGCGGAAAATCAACGACTCTTTATTCAGCTCTGAGCAGGCTTAACAGACCAAACATTCAGATACTAACGGTAGAAGATCCCGTTGAGTATAACCTCAGAGGAATAAACCAGGTCCCAATTAACGCCGATATAGGTTTTGATTTCCCGAGCGCTTTAAGATCGATCCTCAGGCACGCTCCTGACATCGTAATGGTAGGAGAAATAAGGGACACCGAAACAGGGGAAATCGCCATCAGGGCCGCTCTTGCAGGACAGCTGGTCCTTTCGACCATTCACACTAACGACGCTCCGTCTACGGTGAACAGGCTTGTCGACATGGGGGTGAAACCTTTTCTGGTCGCGGCGTCTTTGAATCTGATTCAAGCCCAGAGGCTCGTGAGAAAGATATGTTCGAACTGCAAGGCGCCTTTTGTTTATCCGGAAAAATTTTTGGTGGAAGTAGGCCTGTCCGAGGAAGAGATAAAAAATTCCGTGTTCTACAAAGGAAGAGGGTGCGGGACTTGCAACAACACAGGATATAAAGGGAGGGTCGCCATAACAGAGGTTATGCCGATTTCAAAGAAACTCAGGCAAATGGTCGTCGACAACGAATCTTCGACGGCGTTGAAGAGAGCTGCGGAAGAAGAAGGCATGGTGTCCATGAGAAACGACGCGCTCGACAAGGTAAAAAAAGGGCTGACGACCCTTGAAGAAATGATTCGCGAAACATCTTCGCTGTAACAGGAGGAAACATGGCGACTATAAGCATAGAAAATCTGCTCAGGGAAATGGTGGAAAGAAAAGCATCGGACCTTCATTTGACCGTGGGCTCTCCTCCTGTATTCAGGATAGACGGCGACATACTGCCTTCACAATATCCTAAACTGTCTCCTGACAGCGCTCAAGCCCTTGTTTATTCCATTCTCAACGACGAACAGAAGAAGAAATTCGAAAACGAACACGAACTGGATCTGAGTTTCGGAATACCCGGAGTAAGCAGATTCAGAGCCAACGCATTCCTTCAGAGAGGCAACGTATCAATGGCCATAAGGACAATCCCTTTCGAAATACTGTCTTTCGACAAACTCGGCCTGCCGAGGATAGTTGCGGAATGGGCAAATTATGCAAAAGGTCTCGTCCTTGTTACCGGTCCGACGGGTAGCGGCAAGTCTACAACTCTAGCGGCTCTCATAAATAAAATAAACATGGAAAAGAAAAAACACATAGTGACCGTCGAAGATCCTATCGAATACACTTTTCAGCACAGAACGTGCATAGTCAATCAAAGGCAGGTCGGGTCGGACACCAAATCCTTTACTTCGGCTTTGAAATACGTCCTCAGACAGGACCCCGATGTAGTCATGGTCGGCGAGATGAGAGACCTCGAAACAACTGAAGCGGCACTCACTATAGCAGAAACAGGACACTTGACCTTCGGTACGCTTCACACGAATTCGGCGGTAGAAAGCATTAACAGAATTATAGATATTTTTCCGACAAACAGACAGTCTCAGGTCAGGTCCCAGCTCGCTTTTGTTCTCAGAGCGGTGCTTACACAAGCTTTGATCCCGAAAATCAAAGGAGGCAGAGCGCTGACCATGGAAATACTAGTAATCACGCCGGCGGTCTCGGCTTTGATAAGAGAGGATAAAATCCATCAGATTTACAATTTCATGCAGGCCGGAAAGAAATTCGGAATGATGACAATGAACGAATGCCTTCTCGACCGCTGGTCGAAAAAGGATATTAATCTTGATCAGGCTTTTGCCAACTCGAGGAATCCGGAGGAACTCGAGAGAATGATGGAAGATTTCAGAAAAACAAAGAAATAAAATAGTCAGGAGGTTTCCATGGCTGTCTTCGTGTTTAAAGGTGTTAGAAGCGACGGTAGTGAGGAGTCTGGAGAACTCACTGCCTCCTCGATACAGGACGCCAAAATTCAGCTCAGATCGAAAAAAATAACTCCGATCACCATAAAGAGAAAAGACACTCTCTACAACAGGATGAAAGAAGTCCAGCTTACGACTGGTATCGGAACCAAAGAAATGGCGGCTTTCACGAGACAATTTGCGACCATGATAAATGCGGGTCTTCCTTTGATGAGATGTCTTGAGATATTAAACGAACAGGAAGAGAACGCGGGTTTCAAAAAGGTGCTAAAAGAACTTTCCGGGGACGTCGAAGGAGGAACGACTCTCGCCGAGGCTATGAGAAAGCACAAAAGATTTTTTTCCGATCTTTACGTGAACATGGTCGAAGCCGGCGAAAAGGGCGGTGCTCTCGACACCATCCTCTTAAGGCTTGCCACTTACCTGGAAAAATCCGCGGCATTGATGGCAAAAATCAGAGGCGCCATGATCTATCCGACAATGATAACAATAGTGACCATTTTAGCTGTTGCGACGATTCTCGTGTTCGTTCTTCCGACATTCAAGTCTATGTTCGAGGGTCTTGGAGCGGATCTTCCTTTACCGACGCAGATAGTAATGATGATTTCAAACGTACTGAGAGGAAATTTTGTACTGTTTTTGATCGTAATAGCCGGTATTATAGTCGGATACAAACTTGGTGTTAGAACCAAGAAAGGATTGTTGATTAAAGACAAAGTAATGCTGCTTGTCCCTGTGTTCGGACCGCTTATCAGAAAATCTTCCATAGCGAGATTTTCGAGAACTCTTTCGACTCTTCTGTCAAGCGGTGTCGCTATTCTCGATTCGCTCGAAATAACTGCCAAGACAGCGGGGAATTCTCTTGTAGAAAATGCTATTTACGCCGCAAGAACATCCATCAGCGAAGGAGAAGACATTTCAGGACCACTCGCGAGAGAGAAAATATTCCCTCCGATGGTTATTCAGATGGTGAGAATAGGAGAACAGAGCGGACAGTTGGATGTTATGCTGTCAAAAGTCGCCGATTTCTACGACCAGGAAGTTGATCAGGCAGTGGAAAACCTCACGGCCGCTCTTGAGCCAATAATCATGATTGTTCTCGGTGTCGTAATAGGAGGTCTCGTCGTCGCTATGTATCTGCCCATTTTCACGATGGCGTCGACTTTCATGGAGCACGCGGGCTAATAAATTTCTTGAAAAACTCAGGAATTCCCAGATTTCGCTTGCGGGAAGAGGCGGTAGCTTTCTATCGCCCTTTCTTTTTTTTCCTGATATCTCTGATTGTGTCTCTGCCTTTTGACGGCTCCGCTCCGTTAAATATTTCTTTCATAACATTTATATCATCTTTCAACAGTCTCGCGGAGCTGTACGCTTCAAAAAAGCTCCGTCAGGTATGGTTATTCAATATTGTCCTTGACGCCATCACTGCTTCTGCCGTCATTGTCATGTCCGGAGGCACGGACAGCAGTCTCTACATGCTTTATTTTCTTATTATACTCGTGTTCACAATGAAAAAGGGCGCGAAGGCAGCTTGGACGTCCCTGGCTGTAACGATGGCTTTTTATGTCGTTATTTTGGTGCTTCAGAGTCGGGGTGTTTATTACTTTATTGATGGAAAACTAAGCTTTCTGCAGAAAACATCGACCAAAGACACTGAATCGAATGTGTATGTCATGCAACTATTATACGCATTGCTTTCTTCGGCAATAATAACAGCAATGTCCGTGTGGATGGAAGAAAAATCGGCGGCCAAGACCAGGCAACTCGAATACGTCAGGCACACTACGGACGACATACTGAGGTCAATGAGGGAAGGATTGCTTACTGTCAACAGTTCTTTTGAAACCGTTTTCGTGAATCCTTCATTTATTATGTTCTCGGGTATAGGAATGCTCGCTCCCGGCGACACAATTCCCGAAAAGGCGAAACGATGGTTCGAAGATAAAACGGTTTCAATTGATTTAATAGGTCTCGACGGGAAAAAAAGAAATTTGAAATGCGATCTGAACGAAGTAAAAGATCAAAAAGAGAAAGTAATTGGAAGAATAATGGTCTTGCATGACATTACTGACATCCTGGAAAAAGACAAAAAGCTTAACGAGATAAATCAAATGGCGCTAATAGGGGAAATGAGTGCGAACATAGCCCACGAATTGAGAAATCCTCTCGCTTCAATAAGGGTTTCTATAGATTTACTCTCCAAGAACATCGAAAACAGCGGAAAAGATGTCGCACGAATAGCGAAAAACGAAATTGACAGAATCAACAATTTGATAGAAGACTTTCTTTCATTTTCAAGGCTTCCTGATCCCAAAAAGAAAACTGTATGCCTCAGGGATGTGGTCAATGACGCTGTCAAGGCTTTTTCGATGGCGAAAGAAGATTTGGAAATAGAGACGATGCTATGCCCCCCTGACGTCAGAGTCTTCGCGGATAAAAACCAGCTTAAACAGGTTCTTTTCAATTTGATGAGCAATGCGTATAAAGCTGTCAAGGACAGTGGGAAAAAAAGCATTGAAGTTAGGGTAAAAAAAGCAGGAGAAAAACTCGTTCTTTCAGTTAAGGACAGGGGTACCGGGATAAGACCGCAGGTGTTGTCAAAAATTTTTAATCCTTTCTTCACTGAATCGGACGAAGGAAACGGGCTCGGACTCTCGATAGTAAAAAAGATAGCTGCTATGCACGGATGGGAAGTCAGAGTAGAATCGGAAGAAGGAAAAGGTTCTGAATTTTTTCTGATGTTCGACAGTTATGAGGAGAGGCAGGGACATTGAACAAGAAAATTCTCATTGTAGACGACGAAAAAGGTCTTCTTAAAGTAATTTCAATGGCCTTGTCACAGGAAGGTTTTCAGACTGTCGAGTGCGATTCCGGCTCGTCGGCAATTTCAATGATCGAAAACGAGAATTTTGATATAGTGATAAGCGATATAAAAATGCCTCAAAAAAGCGGAATAGACGTTCTTGAGACGGTTAAAAAGAATTCTCCGAACACCGGATTTATTCTGCTTACGGCTTACGCCTCTATCGAATCGGCAGTCCAGGCGCTAAGATTCGGAGCGGACGATTATCTTATGAAACCTTTTGACGTCAGTGAACTCATAGCCAGAGTGAGAAAAACCATTGAAAAATACTCCATTCAGAGAGAAGCGCAGTATTTCAGAAATCTCTTTTTCGACGGCAATAAAAAAATAATCGGGCTTGATTCCGGACTATTTTCAATAATCGAAAAACTAAAAAAGGTCGCCCCCACCGACGTAACAATAACACTCAGCGGTGAAACAGGAACGGGCAAGGAAATGATAGCGAAACTAATACATCAATGGAGCGTCCGAAGAAATAAACCCATGGTTACCGTCAATTGCGCCGCCATACCGGAAACTCTTCTTGAAAGCGAGCTTTTTGGGCACAAAAAAGGATCTTTTACAAGTGCTCACGCCGATAAGGACGGTTTATTCAAAATAGCCGACGGAGGAACGCTGTTTCTGGATGAAATAGGAGAAATTCCTGTTTCAACGCAAGTCAAGGTACTCAGAGCCATTCAGGAGAAAGAAATAAATCCGATAGGATCCACATCATCTCTGAAAATAGATGTCAGAATTATTGCGGCGACAAACAGAGACTTGAAAAAGCTTCTGGACGCCAAGAAATTCAGAGAAGATCTCTACTACAGGATCAACGTCGTCAGTGTTGAAATCCCGCCGCTCAGGTCGAGAAGAGAAGATATAATTCCGATTGCCGAATATTTTGTCGGTTACTTCTCGAGAAAGCACGGATTGAAAAGAAAACTTTCTTCGGAATCCGAGAGATTCCTTCTTTCCAGACCATGGAAAGGCAATATCAGGGAACTTGAGAACTTCATTGAAAAAGCAGTCATTCTATCGGACGGAGAGACGATAAACCTTGGTGATTTCAGCGAGGAAGCTGGAAAGGAAAATTACGGTTTCGGTTCTCTCGATGATATTGAGAGAGAAGCCATTCAAAAAACGCTGAAATTGTGCAAAGATAATAAGAACAGAGCTGCAAGCGTTCTCGGAATTGACGTTTCCACGCTTTACAGAAAGATGAAAAAATATGGCTTTGATTGAAAAAAAAGAAAAGAAATTTGAAATACTTCTGAACTCTGTCGTTTTCTTTTTTTTAATAATTCTCTCGGTTTTCAACGGAAGCGTTCATGCGTTCGGTCCGTTGACTCTTGAAATAACTTCCGTGGCGCTTTTCGGATTCTACGTTTACTACTACGTAAACAAAAATTTCGTTCTGTACAGATCAAAGTATATGCTGATTTTAGGCGTTCTCGCTTTGTGGTCTCTGATATCGGCGTGGCTTTCAGACACGCCTTACGGAAGCGCCGAGAGATGGAGAGAATGGTTGGCTTTTTTCGGGTTGATATTTTTGGCCAACCAATTCCTTAAAGATAAACTGAAAACCGGCGCGTTTCAGATATTTTTGACCGTCTTCGGATCAGCGCAGGCAGCCTTGGGAATTATTCAGTTCGCAACGGGTATGACTTCGAGGGCGGCGGGAACTTTCGGTACTTATTCAAATTTCTATTCTCACTTTCTTGGAGCGTGCCTTATAGCTTCTGTACATCTTTTCTTCAAAAACAGAAATCTTCGAACGAAAAATGAATTGTTTGTTCTCTTTTTGCCTGTTTTTATGATATCGACGGCACTTGTACTTTCCGGATCAAGGGTCGTGGTTTTTTTATTGTTTCCTCTGGCTTTTATGAGTAGAAGCTGGTTAAAAAGGACGGGAATTATAATGGCCGGGATTGGCCTTGTGATTGCCGTTCTTATTGTTTTAAAAAAATTCGGAGGAAGAGATATTCTCGGGGGAGATCCTTATCATATGACACGACTTCTGATATGGAAACAGAGCATTCAGCTTATAGCGATGAAACCTTTTTTTGGGTTTGGACCGGGATCTTTTCAATTTGCAGCACTTCTGAAAAATTTTCCGCAAAACTTCCAGATTTTCAGATACGGCAAATGCGCAGAATACGCTCACAACAACTTCCTCGAAACAGCTGTCGAAGCAGGAATACCAGCGGCAATATTTCTGACGCTCATTATCATCAGAGCCGCAAAAAGCTCTTTCAGAACGCCTTTGAAAGAAAATAAAACCGAATATTCAACTTACATAGTTTTTTGGTTTCTTCTCGTATGTGCCTTCGACACAGTGTTCTATCCGCCTTTGGGAGAATATCTTGGGGCAATTATGATAGGTATTTCCCTGCCGAGAAAAGAAATCAAACTGGCAGGAAAATCCGGATTGAAAATAAAAAGATGGACAGTGGCAATTTTGACTTTATATGTATTGTGGGTTCTCGGAGCCTTTGTATCGGAACTAGTATACACAAAAATAGTCCGTGACATAGAATCAGGGAACACGGACAGGGTAATTTCAGCCCAAGTTGCCCTGTCAGCCGTGTCTTACATAGATCCTTTGAATCCCGACATTGATTATCTGAAAAGCTATATTTACGAATATTACTGGATCAGATCAAAAAACACTCTTTGGCTTCAAAAAGCGTTCAAACATTCTCTCAGGTCCTCGATGCTCGAAAGGGATTACAGGAGGTGGAAAAGAACTCTTGTCATTTCTGAAAAGGCGGGAGATTTTGATCAATCATATTTTGTTTCCGGAGAACTCGCGAAACTCGAACCGAACAATGCATTTAATTTGCTGAATCTCGCGCGATATGAAAAAGACGGATTCAAAAAGGTCGAATTGATAAAAAAAGCATTTGAGTTGGAACCGCGATCCATTGCTGTTTTCGAGATGGCATACAGACTGAATATAGTTGGAGATGATGCTGCTGTTTTATGGAATTTAGACAGTTTACTTTCACATAGTTCCAACATTCAGGACACATATTTTGTCAGTGATTTCAGATACGCCGTACCGGTGGCTCAAAGGCTTTTCGACAGGGGATACAAGGAGAGTGCTGAATCGTTTGTAAAAAGGATTATTCCTTTGTATTTTGAAAGCGAGGACTTCATCCTGGCGTACGCTTCTTTTTTAGCAGGTAACAAATTGGGAGAAAGCCTGACGGAATATTTCCGGCAGATTGAAGCAATAGAATTATCTCCCGGCGCGGAAGATTCATTGAGGAGACTCAGGCTTGTTGTTCAATGAGAAAATTACTTTAGCCGCAAGCTTTTTGGTTTCAGTTTTTCTATGCCTGTATACGACGCCTGTAGCCCGGCGTGCAGCTTTGTATTTCGGAATTGTCGACAAACCAGACGAAAAATTGAAAAAACACGGAATACCGACACCGTATCTCGGTGGAATATCGATTTTTGCTTCAATTCTGATATCTGCCTCGGCGTTTCTCTTTTTTGACAACATGGTTCTCGGATTATTGCTCGCCGCAAGCATAATTGTAATCGTCGGCATCCTCGACGATCTGCAGGCGCTAAAGCCTTCGGTAAAACTTGCCGGACAGATATTCGCCGCTTTGACCGTCGTCAAATCCGGAATAATGATTGAAGTTGTCAGTTTGCCCTGGTGGATAAACTTTCCTTTGACAGTATTCTGGCTTCTCACTTGCATGAACGCCTATAATATAATAGATATACTCGACGGAATGTGCTCTCTCACCGCTTTTTTTGCAGCTTTGCTCATAGCCTTTTTTGCGTTTGCAGAATCGGATTATCAGGTGGCATCTTTGGCTCTCATATTATGCGGAGCTCTTTTGGGATTTTTAAGATACAACAAACCAAAAGCTGTCATTTTCCTCGGTGACGCGGGAAGTATGCTCATTGGTTTGATTATTGGAGCTCTTTCGATGAGAGTAAGCTACAGTTATAATTACAGCGCCGGTATTTTTACACCATTGTTCATTCTGTTCGTTCCGCTTTTCGACCTCGCTTACGTAGTCCTTATAAGGATTGCGAAAAAAAAACCGTTCTATCTTGGATCTCCCGATCATTTCGCGCTCAGAATGAGAAAGAAAGGTTTTTCTGACACTAAAATCCTCGTATTTGTTTCTTTTGCAGCAATTCTCACGGCGGCAGTTTCCCTGTGCCTTGTTTTTGTCAGTCCTCCTGTTTCGATCACAGCGGCGCTGATTTTCATTTTATTGAGCGTCGTGTTCGGTATTTATCTTCTGAAAACGGAGGTCTGAATTGACTGAAAAAACAAACGTCGCAATAGCCGGAGGAGGACTTTCGGGTTTGACGGCGGCGTTTTTTTTACAGAAAAAAAACATCCCTTACATACTCGTCGAAAAAGAAATGAATTTCGGAGGGCTGTGCAGATCCGAGAGATATAAAGATTACATATTCGACTACACGGGTCACCTACTGCATTTTTCGAGAAAAGATGTCCGAAAATTTGTTGAAGGTCTGAATTTAAAGCTTTTAAAACATGACAGAAAAGCATTTATTTTGCATTCTTCAAGAATGATCCCTTATCCTTTTCAAGCCAATCTTGCTCATCTCGAACCGAAGGAAGCCTATCAGGCATTGACGTCATTTCTCAAAAGAGTGAAAAAAAAGAAATACAGGACTACAGATGAATTATTCAGAAGTCTTTTCGGGGACGTGATCTGCGAGTATTTTTTCAATCCTTACAATCACAAGCTATGGACGACTGATTTGTCGATGCTGGCTCCGGACTGGACCGGAAGATTTGTCCCAAAAGTCGAAGAAGACCAGGTTCTGAGGCCTTTCATCTTCAAAAATGAAAAAAACGGAATCGGCTACAACAGCGAATTTTTCTACCCTGAAGGCGGTATTGGATTACTTCCCGCAACTTTGTCTGAAAAACTCTTTTCTGCCTGTTCAGGCGAAAAAATAGTCAAGATATTTTACAAAGATAAAACAATTAAAACTGAAAAACGCGAAATTTCCTACGAAAAACTTGTTTACACCATCCCTCTCAATGTCTTTGCTTCGCTTGCGCATCCTCCATTGAGAGGAGATATGCTGACTGCTTTTAAAAAACTGAAGCACGTAAGCGTTCTCGACATAGAATACGCCCTGAAAGGGAAAAGT
>JAFGSQ010000041.1 GCA_016934535.1 candidate division WOR-3 bacterium | reverse complement strand
GTCCTTAGGTCTTGGGCTTCTCTACAAAATTCACCCCCAAATCAAACTTTCCTTCGGGGCAGGATACCATTACTTCAAGTTCAAAAGTGCTCACCTCCCCCCAGAACAAGTGCCTAATAGTTTGTTATTCGACAAATTTGAGGACGAGGATACAAGGATGTACGATTTTTCTGTGGGATTGAACATGTATAATTCAGAAAACATGTCGGGCATATACTCGTCGTTAAGAAGCGGAATTTGTTATTTTGAATACGGCAAGATATACTATTACTTATATTATTTCGATGAATTAAGGCCTTTCTTTTCAATGTCTCTTGGTTATGACATAAAAATCACATCGCGTTTGCATTTGAAAATCGAAGGCGGAATGATGACGGCATTCAAAGGCGAATGCACTTTCATTCCGGCTCAAGCCGCATTGGAATACAAGTTTTGATTCTTCAATATGTCAATAGAAGTTTCACTTTCCTGAATCCTCTATTAAGAGTTAAAATCTAAAAATACCGGAGAATAAAATGGAAGTGATTTTCAAAGACATTGACCAGAGCAATTTCTACGATTGCATGGACATGGAAGTCAGAGACGACCAGCCCTACGTCGCGTCCAACTCTTTTTCTGTCGCTGAGTCAAAAATATTCCCGCAATGGACAACAAAATCTGTCTATCACGGCGATCAAATGGTAGGTTTTGTAATGTACACGATTGACCAAGGCAAAAAAGAATTGTACTTGTGCAGATTCATGATAGACAAAAGCCATCAAGGCAAAGGTTACGGCGTCGCGACCCTCAATCTTTTGAAAAAAATCGCGCTTGAGACCGAGGAAATCGAGAAAATAGTTCTGAGCACAAACCCAAAAAATAAAGACGGAATAAGGATATACGAAAAATACGGATTCCGGGACACCGGAGTCATAGAAGACGGAGAAGAAGTTTTCGAACTGGTTTTAGACAAGAACAACATGTGAGGAGGTGCGGGTATGGGAAAAAACATTCCTTTTCAAGTCATTGACTGGTCAAAAATTCCAAAAACAGAACATTTGGGTGAAAATGGGACCGGGTACTGGCAAACCCTTCAGTTTGAAGGTCTTAGGGTTAGAACTGTCGAATATTTACCAGGTTTTCTCGCCGATCATTGGTGCAAAAAAGGTCACATAGTACATTGCCTGGAAGGTAATTTTATCAGCGTGCAATCGGATGGTACAGAATTTACTCTTACCAAAGGCATGTCGTATATAGTTTCTGATGATGTCAGCTCTCATCGTTCTACAACAAAAAACGGCGTTAAACTGCTTATAATTGACGGGAATTTTTTGAAATATATACCTGATTAGCACGCTCAACATAAATGCCTGAATGCTTTAATATAAATCTCAATGTGTGGATGAATTAAAAACGTTCGCTGTGAATTTTGAGCGATTTCATTTTTAGAGAAGGAGTAGAAACATGAAAATATTCACGATATCATTATTTCTTATATATTTGATTTTTCAAAACAATATTTATCCACAGCCTACAGATGCTTTCTTAGGGCAAACACCCCCAGATAACATACCTGAAATCTTTGCACCGGGAGTAGTTTCAACGGACGCTCACGAGTTTTCCTTCTGTTTATCCCCGGACGGCGAAGAAATATACTTCACACGAAGGCTCAAAGAGACAAATAAAACATTCATCATGTACAGCAAAATCACCGACAGTGCATGGATACCGCCTGAAGTTGCACCTTTTTCCGTACCGTTCACGTTTGAAGCGATGATCACACCAGACAACAAAAAATTATATTATCAAGCCGGAAGAACCGTCGAAGAAACTCTTCACATGTTTACAATGTGTGTAGATCGAGAATCCGACGGATGGAGCGAACCCATAGAACTCGGAGAACCTTTCAGTCCGGACAAAACAATGTACATTTCTTCAACCTTGGACGGGACAATATACACAACTGACATATCCGAGGGAATGGGTAATGAATGCCTGGGCATGATCGAACTTATCGAAGGTGCATACTCTACTATGGAAAAATTACCGGCTCAGTTCAATTCGGAAATGATATGCCAGTATCCCTGGATTTCACCCGACGGGAAATATTTACTGTTTTCATCATCTGATCCCGGTGAGCCGATGAACAGTTCTTTGTTCATTTCATTTTTTGACGGAAACGGAATCTGGAGCGAACCGAGAGCGATAGACCTCGGGATGAGAGCGAGTCAGCCTTTTGTTACTTACGACGGCAAATATCTTTTCTTTTCTTCCGGCGAACCAGGTAACGGCGATATTTACTGGGTTTCGACAGAGGTATTAAAATGACGGTTTCCCGACCGGATCAGGACTAGAATATTCTTTGAAAATCGATCTCGGAAAACCTATCGCATACGGCAGAACCGCCGAGATTTACCAGTGGCATGAAGGCTGGATTCTAAAGCTTTTCTACGACTGGTTTAATCTTGAAAATATCGAACACGAGGCCGCGGTTTCCAGAGCAGTCGGAAAAACCGGATTCACAATTCCGGAAGTCGGCGACATAATCCGCGTCAATGGAAGGAACGGCCTTCTCTACAGTCAGGTCTGCGGAAGACCGATTTCTGAAATTATAATGAAAAAACCCTGGAATTTTATCAGATACACCAACCGTTGCGCCGAGCTTCAACTAAAAATTCACGAGATAAAACCCGGAATAAAACTGCCTTCACAGCGGAATAATATTGCGCGCAGAATAAAAGAAACAGAAGATTTACCTGACAAACTAAAATTCAAAGCTCTTTCGGTTCTCGATTCTCTCCCCGACGGCGACAGGCTGTGCCACGGCGATTTCCACCCCGGTAACATCCTTTCGACCGAAAACGGAGAGACAATCATCGACTGGATAGACGTCTCCACAGGAAATCCTCTGGCAGATCTGGCGCGCACAAGCGTCATGGCTCTTGGAGAAGCAGACTGCGCTCAGCACGGATATAAAAGGTCTTTGATAAACATTTTTCATAAAAGATACGTAAGCCATTATTTTAAACTTAGGTCAGGCGGAGAGACCGAGTACATGCGATGGCTTCCCGTTATGGCCTCGGCGAGACTCCGGGAGAATATTTCAGAGATCAGGGCCTGGCTGATAGACTATGCTGAAAAAAGCTTTAGCGTTAAGTAAGTGTTACACATAACAAACCGCCTTCCATCATGATGGCAAGTTAAGACTAAAATAGTATAATACAGAATCGTTGTTAAAATCATGTATAAAAACAAAACCTGAGGAGATAAAAATGCCGAAAGCACTTATCGTCTATTACAGCAGAACCGGCAACACCAAAAATATGACCGGTTACATCGAAGAAGGTTTGAAAAACGGCGGTGTATTGGTTGAGATAAAACCGGTGGATGAAGTCACTGCTGAAGAACTCGTCAATTACGACGCAATAATAGTCGGATCTCCGGTTTATTACGGCTCCATGGCTTCTCCGGTCAAAAAACTATTCGACGACTCTATCGTACTTCACGGAAAACTCGACGGAAAAGTCGGAGCGGCTTTTTCTTCGAGCGCCAATATTGCCGGCGGAAACGAAACTACAATCACGGACATTATCAACGCCATGCTCATACACGGAATGATTGTACAGGGTGACTGGAAAGGCGATCACTACGGACCGGTGGCGATTAATTCGCCTGATGAAAGGACTGAGAAGCAGTGCAGAAGGCTGGGTCAGAGGGTCGCTGAACTGATAAAAAAACTCAATACAATGGAATGACAAAACTATAAATTTTTGAAACAAGGAGTCTTTATGCCCGATTTGACTCAGGCCATGATGACGATGATAATTCTTACATGGACTCAATACTTATTCAGAATCCTTGTTTATTCAGGAATTGTCATCGCCTGTGCGCTTGGCTGGAAGAAAAAGAAAAATCCGGGTTTTATAGTTGTTTTGATCTCAGCAATTTTGGGTCTGCTTCATCATCTTCCTTCGATTTATTGCAGAGGTTTTTACGCCGCAAGAAGGGTCCCTGCAATCGAACTGGGCCGCAACATGATAAGATGGTCATACATTGATTATACTGTTCTGCCCATAGTGTCATTGCTCCTCGTAACAGGTCTTTTTCTTATTGCAATAAAAAATAACTCTAATAATTGAAAATCCCGAATAATTGAATCACTAAATAAACTTTATTATTCCGGTAAAATTTGCTATTTTTATTCATTGATTCTAAGAAAAACAGCTAAAACATCAAACGGAAAGAAATCAAATTGAAAGAAAGGCCTGAATTCCCAAAACGGGCGGTCATAACCGCCGGAATGCCTTACGGCAACAAGGAACTCCACCTTGGTCATATCGGTGGAGTTTTTGTCCACGCCGACTGTTACGCCAGATTCCTCAGGGACAGAATCGGTAAAAATAACGTCATCTTTGTTTCGGGAACCGATTGCTATGGTTCGCCGATTCTGGAAGACTTCAGACGCCTGTCCTCTGAAGGTAAATTCCGGGGCACTATAGAAGATTTCGTGAAATCAAATCACGAAAAGCAAAAAACCGTTCTGGAAAAATACAACATTAGCCTGAATCTTTACGCCGCTTCAAGTTTCGGAAAATCCGGCGCCAATCACAAAATTTTTTCGGATTATATAATAAACACCCTTTATTCAAACGGTTATCTTATCAGAATGACGACCTCACAATTCTTCGACACCGAGTTCGGAGTTTTCCTGAACGGCAGGCAGGTAATTGGCAAATGTCCCATTGAAGGTTGTTCATCCGAAAAGGCCTACGCCGATGAATGCTCTATAGGCCACCAGTACATGCCCTCTGATCTTATCGATCCGAAAAGTACTCTCTCTGGTAAAAAGCCTGAAATGAAAGGCGTTGAAAACTGGTATTTTGATCTTGCCGCGTTCAAAGATTTGCTGGAAAAATGGACCGATAGTATCAAAGAACGGCCTAACGCGCGGCCTTTTGTAGACAAAAGCATCAAAGAGTTTCTGGAACCGCCAATAATTTACATCAAGCGCGACCAGAAGGAAAAACTTGACCCGATTTTGGATAAACTGCCGGAACATAACCTGATAGACGACGGGGACAAATTTCCTGTACGAATTGTCTTTAAAAAATTGGACAAAAGGGAAAAAGCCTGTTCGGTACTCAGGGATCATTCGATACGTTTTAGAACCGGCAAAACCCTTGTTCCTTTCAGAATTACAGGGAACACAGAATGGGGAGTCCCCGCGCCTATTATCGAGGGGCTCGAAGGTCTGACCGTCTGGGTGTGGCCTGAATCCCTGTGGGCTCCTATTTCGTTTACAATGACCCACCTCGAAAATCAAAACAAGGATAAAGAATTTTGGAAATACTGGTGGTGCTCAAAAGATTCAAAAGTGTATCAGTTCATAGGAGAGGACAATGTCTATTTCTACGGCCCGGTCGAAACGGCAATATTTTTAGGGATGCAGGGCAAAAAACCCGAGCTTTCACCCAATGAAGGTCAATTGCAAATGCCTGACATTATCGCCAACAGCCACATTCTGTTTCTGGACAAGAAAGCAAGCAGCAGCGGAGCCGTAAAACCCCCAAGCGCCGAAGACCTGCTCAATTATTACACGCCTGAACAGCTCAGAGCACACTTTCTGAGCCTGGGTCTCGGTTTGAGAAGCGTGGGCTTCAAACCGAAACCTCTCAATCCCGCCGCCAACGAATCGGCAGGCGATCCCGTTTTAAAAGAAGGCAATCTTCTTTCGAACGTTTTCAACAGAGCCGCCCGTTCTTGCTTTTACGGCGCGCAGAAATACAGTTCCGGTAAAATACCCGTCGGTGATGTGAGCGCTCAGGTTATGGAAGATGCCAATTCATTAATTATCGAATACGAAAACCGAATGCATAAATGCGAATTACATTTAGTTATAAACCTTATGGATTCATATCTGCACGGAATAAACAAATTCTGGTCAAAAAACATGAAGGAAGCGGAATTAAACAACGACGACTCTCTGCGGATCCAGACCCTGATAGACGCATTTCACATGGTCCGTACCGCAACAGTACTCATGCATCCTATTGCACCTATAGGCACGGAAATGATCCGGGAGTATCTCCGAATGGACGACAGTTTCTGGAGCTGGGACCGCATATTCGAACCGGTGTATTCTTTTATGAGAGACCCTAATAACCATGAACTCAAGCATCTTGAACCGAGGGTGGATTTTTTCATTAAACACCCGAGTCAGATAGCCGAAAAATAACTGCAAAAGTTGATTACGGTCTGGCGTTAAAGAATACTATTCTGATTACACCGAACAAAAATAGTCCGACGCCGATTATGAGGATTACAAGGTTTTCGACAACTTCCCTTACAAGGCTTGTATCAACAAGAAAACGTGCTTTTTTAGGATTGTCCGGATCACAGACAATGTAGACCTCTTTATTAATGTATAATTCCGGAGAATGGGTGGCAAATCTCGATTTGACCCATTGTGTCCTTCCGGCGCTGTCCAGAAATTCCGCCATTAATTTATGCTGTCCTGTGTTTACATCATCTTCCTGAGGGTAAGTCACCGATTCTTTAACTCTTCCGACGATCTTCCTGCCCTTTCTCATAAGCTCTTTGTCTTTATTAAAATCCCATAAACTGAATACTGAATGAACTGAACCTATCAAAATCAAAACCAGACCTATTACTATGGATATGATTTCCAAACTTACAGCTCGCTTTTTTAAATTGTCTTTCAGAAATAAGCAATAAGTTTATCAGAAACCGTTTAATATTCTATTAATCAATCTGATGGAAATTATCGGGTATCGCGACTGTTTGATTTACGCCGTCGAAAACGACGAGTATGGCCTGAAACTTTTAAAGAAAAAAATCACAGCAAGAAGACCTGTAGTCAGTTAAATATGGGGGGATTGTCATCATGACAATCCCCGGTTTTAACACTTAGAAAAGGTCTTTCAAATCTTCGGGCAGGTTTTCAGGATGATCGCATAAAAAAGGTGACAGGAACGGCTGACCGCTCTCTTCCATCAACTGCTGACCTTTTTCAGACAAAAGAAGTTTTATAAACTCGACGGCAAGATATTCACCTTTTCCGCCCTTGATTATTGAAATTCCGTAAACCACAGGTTCTCCGACAATTTCGGTATAGGCTATTTCCGGGTCGACCTGGGTCAGTATTTTTACAACGGCTTTTTTGTAAAAATCTTCGTACGTGAATTCGTTACCTTCGACTTGGCCTATCGAACCGAGATTTATAGCGGAATGAAGATCGAAATAGTTTAGGCTGTGCTGAACTGCGACTGAACGGTATTCAAAAGCATAGTCGAGGTCTCCGGACTGCAGTGAGCTTATCAGGTCGACTGATTTTGATCTGACAACCTCCTCACTCCCTCCGGGTCTGAGAATCTCATTTTTACCTCCGACTCTTCCCTTAAGACTATCGTCACCGGCTATCAAAACATCATAAAGCATGTTGGCGTTAGAATCTGCGTCGAGGCCGAAATCGAAAGCATTCTCGAAATAGACTAATTCTGCCAGCTGAATAACCATCAAAGACCTGTAACCGCAAGGATCGTCATCGGGATTGCTGTGACCGTACGTGACAGCATCGTTTCTTAGGACGTCGTACCAAGTGCGGGTTCCATTTATAATATCTTCGGAACCTGGAGCTCCGTCACGGTAACACAGAACCAGTTCATTCCTTGCGAAAGCTATGTACCAGCTGGCGTAGCCTTTGTCGTAAAGCCTTTTGGGAATAAGATTGTAGTCCGCAGACGCAATAATATCCGGAGGTGTTTCCCCTGCTTCTATTACGGATATTATCTTGTTTATCAGACCCGCGCTTCCTCCCGATTCAATGAGAACTTCCTTGCCGGAATGAGTGTTTAAAAATTCAGCTTTTAGTCCTTCAAATGGTACTGAAAGGCTACCGGCGTGATAAATACTCAGAACAGTGCAGGTGTTTTCAGCTTCCCTGGGCTGCGGTTTACTGCACCCCTGAAAAAAAGCAAGTGTCAATCCAAACACTGCCAGGATTGTTGCGACTTTTCCGATTTTCCCTTTCACTTGACCTCCTTTTTAAAATACATGAACTGCTGAAGCTTTAAAGATTATCCAAGCTTCATTATTTTTTTTAAGCTCCAATTCTTCTAAAGCCGTGTTTGTTACCATGCACACAAAATCCTGCCCAGCCGACACTGTGACATATGCGTATGAGCCTCTGTGTGAAATCTCCCGGACGATTCCCTTGAGGCAATTCCGGGCTGTTGAAACGAGCTTTTCCCTTGAAATTATAATCTCTTCCGGCCTAAGTGTAACTCTGACATCGCCGGTCTTTTCAGTCACTGCGTTGATTTTATGGCCATTTATTTCAATTTCGGCAAAACCGTCCTGCTTGAATCTCGCTTTTCCCCTGAAAATATTTCTTGAAAGGGCAAAATCAGCTACAAACTCCGTCTTGGGATGACGCATAATATAATCAGGTCTGCCAGTCTGAACTATGACACCGTTGTTTATAACAGTCACTCTGTCGCCGAGTACTGCCGCCTCTTCAAAATCGTGCGTGACGTGAATAATAGTGACTTTGAGCTCTTCATGAAGTTCTTCAAGAAAATCTCTCATTTTTTCGCGTGTGCTGGGGTCCAGGGCGCTCAGAGGTTCGTCGAGCAGAAGAATGTCCGGATCGGTGACGAGAGCTCTTGCCAAGGCGATTTTTTGTTTTTCACCTCCGCTCAGCGTGTCCGGCTTTCTATCGAGCAGATCTTTTATGTGAGTCATTGCGGCCATATTATTTATCTTTTCTTTTATCTTCTTTCCGGGAGTTCTTCTGACTTTAAGTCCGAAGGCTATGTTTTCCGCGGCGGACATGTGAGGGAAAAGCGAATAATCCTGATAGACGATACCGATTTTTCTTTTTTCCGGAGAAAGTTCCGTTACGTCTCTGCCGTCAATAATTATCTTTCCTTCGAGAACCGGATACAGGCCTGCTATCGCTTCGAGTAAAACCGATTTTCCAGCCCCCGTCGGCCCGAGGACAATGAAGTATTCCCCTCTTTCTATCTGAAGATCAATATCCCTCAGGACGAAATTGCCCAAGTCAATTTTCAATCCTTTTATTTCAATCACTTGGTTTTCCTGTGGCGAGCCAGAACACGCAAAAGAATAAAACAGAGCAGAGAAATCAATATGACTATCGCCGTCACAGGCCGGGCATATTCAAGTCCGAACGAATTAAATCTGTCAGCAACGAGAATCGGAGTCACGCATGCGTAATTTCCGAAAAAATTTACGTGATAAGCCAATACGAGTACCGCACCGAACTCGCTTGCTCCTCTCGCCCACATCATTATCGAGCCAGACAAAATACTTCTCCACGCCAGCGGAAGAGATATCCTGAAAAATGTCTGCCAGGGCGACGCGCCGAGAGTCCTCGCTACTTTCTCGAGTCTGACGTCAACAGACTCAAAACCTTCCCTCGCGGCATTCAGGAGAAATGGTATGCTGACAAACAACATGGCAATAATTACGCCTGCGATGCTGTTGAAAAATGATACGCCTAAAAATTTAAAAAACCTGCCCGTAAGGAATCTGCTTCCGAATACGAAAAGGAGAGCTATTCCCGCCGCTGAATGGGGAATGACGACAGGAATGTCAATAAGTCCCTCGACAATTCTTTTGCATATAAAATTCTTCCTCGCCAGCAGGTAAGCAAGAGGAACTCCGAACACCAATCCGATAACTGTCGCAAAAGCTGCGGAATAAGCCGTCATTAGTATCGAACTGTAAACTGATTTTTCCAAAAGTGCGGTGCGCAAGGTTCCCAATGAAGATGAAAACAATAATTTTAAAATCGGTCCGGCGATGAAAATAGCCATTGAAAATCCAAGTACAACAAAGACAAGAGTCATGATGTCGGCTTTTTTCATTTTTTTCTTTAAGCTCACGACTCTTTCCCGCTAAAAAAAGAAAAAAGGCACCACAAGGATACTAAGTGCAGTATTATTGAATCAAATATTGACATTCTCTCCTTTCCGAACGCGGGAGGTGAAGACGTTTCCGGCCGCACCCTCGAGACTTCCGTCTGCCGGTCGCCCGCCGTGGATCACTCTTTAGGCAAAGCGACTCGAAGAGTTGGAACTATCTATGATTTGTTTTGCATGAAATGCAATCGCGCTCATTATAAATTTAAGTCAATATAAGAACAAGCAAAATTTTAATATTGGAAGATATTCAAATGTGTCTTTCGAAATAGTATAATATCAAATTACTCGGCTACAATAAAAGGAGAAAGACTTTGAAAATAAATAATTTAACGAATTCTGATTTTGAAGCCATAAAATTACTTCATAAAAAAGACAAGACAGCTTCAATTAATAAGGACGCGGAAACTCTTTTGTCTCTTTTTACGGTTGACGGTATTCTCATTCAGCCCGATGGTAAAATAATTGAGGGTATCGAAGAACTTAAAAAAATGCTTGTTTATAATTTTGAACAATCAAAGGATTATAAAATAACAGAATACGATCACGATTTTATAGAAATTAATGTCATCGGTGATTATGCCTTCGAATGGGGATCCTACAGAGGTAAAGCCGTTCCAATAGTTAAAGGAAAAGAAATCTCCAGCGGCGGCATGATAATGAGGATATTGAAACGTCAAAAAAACGGATCCTGGAAAATCCACAGGTCTATCTGGAATTAGGAAAATTGCCCAAGTTATTCAAACTTAGCTCGCACGTCGCCGTCTTTTTCCGGAGTTGAATAATGTCTGTATTTATTGTTTTGAGTTCAGTTTGTTTTTTCTGTTTTCTATTGAGAACAATATTCAACATTTTGCATTACAAGAATCATCCATTATCTCAGAACAAAAAAATAATTTTTTTTATATATGTAATTATGGCTTTTTTATGGTTTTCCTGGTTTCAAATGTGTTTTTTTGATCCTCTGAAAATTAACGTTCCGGTTTGGTTAAGGTGTACCGGTTTATTGTTATTTATCACGGGTATTCTGCTATTTTTATTTTCAAACATGAAATTAAAGGAAGACAAAACAGGTAAAACTGTTACAAGCGGTATTTATTCAAAAATCAGGAATCCGATGTATTTAGGTTTTATTATTTGGTTGGTCGGTTTTCCATTATTTCTTCAGAGCACGATCACTCTCTTATCTTCAGTAATCTGGATATCATTTATAATTCACTGGAAAATATTGGAAGAGAATGAATTAGAAAAAAAAGATCCAAAATACCGTGAATACAAAAATAAAACCTGGTTTTGAAAATACAATAGATCAGACAATTGCATGAACCATGAAATTAATCGGCATTAAGCGTCACCAAAAAGGCATCCTCTATGAATTGTTACTCGATGCTTACGCGCTTTCACCCCTTAATAATTGCAAATACAAGGCCGAAATTGTGCCTGAAATCATTCAATATGAAATGGATATTTTTCACGAATGATTTATCTTGAGAAAGTGATTTTCAATTTTGGCAGAGACAATTCCGATTACAATAATCGTATTAGTGACAGAAAGCTATAAAGGTTATGATTTATGAAAAGGAGAAACCACTATGGATGTTGAAAAGGCTACTGGCATTCTTTGCTGTCCCAAATGCAAAAACGAAATAAAAATCATTAACAAACAAGAATTGCAGTGCGGGGGATGCGGAGAAAAGTTCGAATATCAGGATAATCTCATAGACTTTAATGTCAGGGAACAGGAGCATTTCAACAACTGGAGCGGATCAACTGAAGCTGAAAGAACTGAAAAATGGTTCGACCAGCTTATATCGGAAAATTATTTAACAAGGGAAGACTGTGAAAATATAGGTTGTAATCTTAATGTTGATCAACTTATGAAAGCCATAGGAACAGGGCTTTCGATGATCCGGAATGGATATTACAATCCTTATAATAAAACAATAATTGATGTTTGCTGCGGGACAGGTTCTTTGTTCAACGACGAAATGGACTATTCAAAATTATCGGATAAAACCATTATCCTCACTGATTTAAGCAGGACGGCTCAAACAAAAAACCAGGAGAGACTGAACAAAATTGCAACTGACTGCGATTTTGTTTACTGTGTTTGTGACGTTAGGAATTTACCCGTAAAAGATGATTCTGCAGATTTAATTTCGACTTTTGCCGGATTCGGAAACGCTGAAAACGGGAAAAGTGTTTTATATGAAGTAAAACGGGTTTTGAAACGTACCGGTAAATTTACTGCAGTTGAATTGCTGTATGGGGAAAACAGCCGGACCGTTAGATTGAGCGAAAAAATGGGAACCGCTGATTTAGCAACAGTTGATCGGATTACCCGGCATTTTGCAGAAGCGGACTTTACAGACATAAAAACAAATACTATTTTTAGAGGTTTGGCACGAATGGCCGGTGATTTTTTCCCTCTCAAAGGCGAAGAATCAACCGTAACTATCATGTCCGCAATAATGAAGTGAGTTTAAACTGCCTGAAGACAATTATGTGTTTGTTTGACTTCAAATGCATAAACCGACAAACTCACTTGCTTTGCATGTTGAATAAAAGCAATTGAACAAAGGTCTCACCTGATTACCGGCGACGATTTCGAGCATTCAGGCTCTGTTTAAATGAAAACTGATAAAGGAAGGGAAAAACGCGATGAATTTATTTGAAATCAAAGACGAATGCAGAAAAAACCTCAACAAATATACAAAAAAAGCATTCCAAAAAATACCCGAAATTAAAAAACCTCTGATATTGGATGCCGGATCAGGCACCGGAGTTCCCGCCCTCTCCATCATAGAATATACAGACGGAGTAATCTATGCCGTTGACAATGATGAGGAAAGTATAAAATGGTTCAGAAAAATAGTATCTGAAAAAAAGCTGAATGACAGGATAAAAATCATTGATAACTCGATATTAAGACCTGGATTGTTCAATTTCAAATTCGATATTATTTTAGCGGAAGGATTGTTGAACGCAATCGGTTTTTACAAAGGACTTGAAACTCTTCTGAAATATTTAAAAAATGGCGGTTTTTTAATCATCCATGATGAATTCAGAGACGACCCTATGAAAAGAAGACATTTCAGAAACAATCATTTGAGCTTGCTGGGGATCATTGAAATATCGGAAGATGTATGGCTAAATGATTATTTTTCATGTATGGAGAAAAAACTAAAAATGTACGTAGAAAATAATATTGCGGAAAAAGAGTTAAGCTTAATTGAAAACCAAAAGAAAAACGCTGAAAATCTAAAATCAATTTATTACATTTTACGAAATCATTATTAACTTACGTCTGAAAATATTTTTCTTGAATAAATTCGGATGAAATAAAATAAATTAAAACTTAAAAAAAACGGATGTGATAAAAATGCTTTTTTATTACAAAGAATTCTCGTTGAGAAAACCCAAAATCGAAGATGCAGGCGGATTCATTGGTATATGCGCTGATAAAGAGGTTATGAGATACTACGG
>JAFGSQ010000040.1 GCA_016934535.1 candidate division WOR-3 bacterium | reverse complement strand
TGCTGTGGCTGAAAAATCTGAAGATTCTCCCTGCTCAGCAGGATATTTTACGGCTGAAATCAGAAAAGGCGACACTGTTTGGACGTCTTTTGCAAACCCCGGATTATTCCGGAAAATTTTTGTTTCTTCTCCCTTGGAACCCGTGTTATCCATTAAAGGATTGACTCTTAGGAAAAGCGGAGAATCCGGGGTGACTTCAGTGCCGCTGTTTCATGAAATAAATTTCGGGAAAGGAAAAGTGTTTGTATTTTCAAATCCCATAATGTTCTCAAGCGGAAGAATATTCAAAAACATTCCCGAATTATGCTGGGCTTTCGATGCAATTGAAACTGACGGAAAAATTGTTTTAGGATTTGTGGCGGGTTTTATCTCATTGTTTCTTATGACTTTGTGTTCGGTTTTTTTCAAAAGTAAAGCATCAGCGACAACTGCTTTTATTTTAATATTCTACGTGAAGATTTTTTCACTTTTTTCTACACTAAGCCTGTCGGGTTCCGAACTGACGGTTTCGGTTCTTGCATTAAATGAAAAGGTGAGGACTGAGGTCTCATCAGAGATCTCAAAGTCGGGCGCGGTCATATTGTACGAATGTGAAGACTTGTTAATGTTTTCAGCAAAAAGGCATTTTGTGTCAAGTCAGTACGGAGAAGGAGTGTTTCTCTCGGTTGCGTCTTTTGGGGACAATTATGTCTACGATGAAAAAAACATCCCGGACAAATCGGCTTTTGCCAGAATATTAAGGTTTTGTCAAAGATGAATTTTTAAAGGAGGGAATTGATGAAAAAAACCCTGATAATAATAAAACCAAACGCCGTTCAAAGGGAGCTAATAGGGGAAATAATCACAAGATTCGAAAAAAGAGGCTTGAAAATAATCGCTCTCAAGCTGATTCAAATATCGAAAGAAACCGCCAAAAAGCACTACAAAGAGCACGAAGGAAAAGATTTTTACGATTCACTGATCAACTTTATTACGTCAGGACCTTCGGTTGTCATGGTTCTCGAAGGAGAGAACGGAATAGAAGTCGTTCGTAAGATGTGCGGTGCAACGGATCCCATGAAAGCAGAACCAGGAACTGTCAGGGGGGATTTTGGTATGAGAATCAGGCAGAACATAATACACGCATCGGATTCGGACCGTTCCTCGGCGAGGGAAATCGGCATATTTTTCACCGAAGACGAAATTGTCGAATACAAACTCGCAGCACGTTCCTGGATATAGTGATCTTACCAGCATTTTTACCCGTAGGGTTTTTCCTTTCATTTGATACTTTCGCGCCTCCCGTTTATGGTTTGCGCGAATTGAGTGTGAGTCCGATAGTCGTCAATTCAATTGTTTTTATTCCGGAGCTGACCGGCGTTGAAACTGATTTCAAAAATGGGCTCGTTTATTTTACGGATTCGATATTCGACACCGTTGTCGTTCAATATGTGCCGGTTTCAAGTGTCGCCGACAGCGTCTACAGAGCTTATCTTCCCCGTGTTTTCGAAGACACATCAACAGTTTATTACGGTGAGATTTTCGAAAAAGAAGAAAAAAAAGACGACATAAGCATAGGAGGAGAAAAGACTTTCGGTTTTGGCTGGTCCGGGACCGGGAACAGCGAAGTCAGACAGGACCTCGCTGTAAATTTCACTGGATTAGTAAGCGATTACTGGAAGGTGGGGGGATACGTAAACAGCGGAAGAAGCGGGGAACCGATACCCGTGGGAGATCTGGATAAAATATACATCACTCTCGAGTCTCCTGTCTTACAGGCTTCTTTGGGAGATATTGAAGAACAAAGAGATTTCGATTTCGCGGGAAGAATGTTCAGTGAGCTTCTGGGGATCAAAGGATCGCTGAAAAATGATAATTTGTCGGCGGAAGGTTTGTATGGTGAGCTCAAGGATGAATCTCAGGTGAAGATCGTTGAGCTAAAATTCGGATTTCAGGGACCTTACGTATTGATTGAAAGGAGGGAAAATAAAAACTTCGTACCCGGCAGTGAAAAAGTGTATTTGAACGGTATTCTTTTGCAGTCAAAGGATTACAGGATAGAAACAGTCTTTGGAGCACATATTACGTTTTCACCCGACGTGTCATTGAGTGATGGGGACAAAGCCATCGTTTATTTCAAAGCTTCGGGAAATTCTTTCAGGAGATTTTTTCATCTTGTATCCGCAGGGGCCGGTTACGGCGAATTTTACTTGGATTTTACGAGAGCCGGGTTCTCAGACGTAAAAGATTCGCCTTACGGTTTTACACTCAGCGATCAGACCGTTAGAATACTCGAATCTTTGGGAGATTCTGCGGACCTTGCATTTGTTGACGCTGGAATTTTCGTGGGCGAGGGAAACGGTTCCTACGATCTTGAGGAAGGAGTTTACGTTTTCAAAGGATACGGAAAAGGTTCTTACGAAGTTGCGTTCACAAAGGTTGACAGCGCATCGGGCGATTATATCTACGACGATGCGCTTCCGGGTTTCAGATACGCAGGAACCGGATCTGGAGATTACACGGCACAGGTGTCAGTCAGACCCGCACAAATGAGATCGGTCGAGACTGTCTCGTCGGGGTACGCTTCAGAAAGGCTCGAATTGAATTTAACAGGAGCAAGGTCATATTCAGACAGAAATCTGTTTTCATCCAGAGACGATTATGATAATGAAGGTTTCGGTTTTGGCTCAAACATAAGATTTTTAAGCAGCAGTTTTAATTTTGATGCCGAGATAGCTGTTCTGGACAGGAGATTCTCCTCTCTCGACGATTGGGGTCACAAATCGCCCGTTGAATACTTCTCCTCGCTGCTCACTCCCGGGGGAAAATGGGGCCGCGCAGGATTGAAAGGTTCTGTTTACGGTTTTTTATCGTTCGGAGGAGAGGCAGGATTTTTGGAAAACATTGATTTTTGCAAAGAGAGAACTGTTTTTACATTTGTGATTGGAAATTCCCGGAGAAACATATCGATCGCCAGATCGGATCAGACTGGAGACACTTCATCGGGTCCGGCTATCGGTACTGTTTCGACATCAGAGGACGTCACAACAATCGCCGGCGTTTTCGGTTTCTCGATTTTCGCACCTGATGTCATATTTTCGAGAGAAAACTCGGAAGACACTTCAAGATTTCAGACAGACAGGGTGAGAGGAAAATTGTTGTTGTTTTTTACCGATAAGTTCTCACTGTCCGCTTTCACGCTTTTAAGCAGGAAAGACATTATTCAGCAGGATTCACGATCGGCATTCATGAAGTCCAGGGAAACCGGATTTCAAGGCGAGTTTTCAGGAGAAAAAGTGTCGGCGGAATTATACGCATCGAAAAGGACGGAGAGTCCCGGAGAGCAGAATCCCGCCCCTGAACAGTCTTTTTATTTAGGTAAAGCAGCGCTCTCGCTTTTGTCAGGCGGAACTGTACTTTTAAACGCCGATTATTCACTCTCGAGAACGCGATATTTCACAAGAATGGCATTGTTCGAAGAAGTCAGAGAAGGAGAGGGCAATTACAGCTTCGATTCGATAGCTGGAGTCTACTATCCTGATCCTTACGGAAAATTCATCAGAAAATGGGCGGAAACAGGAGCGTCAATCCCTGTGACCGACGTATCTTTGTACACTTCTTTTTGTCCTGTGTATGGAGGATATTCTTTTCGTTTTATTGTTAAAGCACATGAAATTAACATTTCCGAGGACGCATTGAGAGTCGTTTTTTTTTCTTCGGAAAATACCATGAATGAAAAATTCACCATCAAAGGCTCGAGATTGTTGTCAGCCGGAGCCGTAAAAGAGCTGACGGCCGATGCAAGCGCCTGGTTTTCGTTTAAAATGGATAAAAACTTAAGTTCAGCCGAAGAGGGAGACCTTGTTAAAACCGAATGGTCCGTTTTGTCGGGTTATGAATACGACGCAGTAATCCGTTTTGAGGAGGAAATCTCGTACGGGCAGTTTTTTTCTGAAAAAATAACTTCTGACCAAAGAACAATTTTTGACGAAGTTAAATCCAGAACGCTGGCCGCGCTCGAAATTGGAGCATACGAACCGAGAATAGTTTTATCCGGCACTTTGAGAAACTACGGGGAACTGGTTAATTATCCGGGTATTGGAAAATTCAGCTTCAGAAGAGCAGACCTGTCGGCCGGCCTGTCTTATTCCGGAATCCTGAGGTCGGACGCTTCATTCGGATTTACTTACAATTATTATACGATCCGCTCGGCTCCCGCTGAGCTCAAAGCTATGGATTATCCTGGTTACGTATTTCACTGGGATCTGATATCGGATGCTCGCGTGACAGGCAATTTCAGGTTCTATGCCTCATACAGCGGCGAGAAGAGATTTGACGAGAATACTTATCAGAAGCTTTCGACCGGGATTAAACTGCTGTTTTAAAGTTGATGAATTTGTGATAAATTGTAAATAAACGGAGTACTCTAATGGATTTAGACAACAGAGAATGTTTCGAGATAATAGAGAAAATGGACACGGGTTTTGTCTTGCTGGATATACCGACAAAAAAAACTCTTCTCATAAACACTTACGCGGCGAATGTTCTCAACGCCTCCGAATATGCACCTTTGCTCAAAATTCTCGGACTAGGCGAACACAATTTGTCGAGAACCGAAAAAATTCAGAGAAAAGCTTACGTCGGTGAGATGATTCTGGGCTACACAGTCTATTCGATGCCAAAACAGCACGCGGCAATTCTCCTCAACGACATCACAGAGAAGGAGAGGCTTCAAAAAATCGCCGAAGCCACGGCGACAATGGACAACATCGGTTATATATTCACAGGATTTTCCCACGAGGTTGGAAACCCGTTAAATTCAATAAAAACAATCTCCAGCGTTTTAAAAGACAACATTCAGGATTTTTCGCAGGAAAAAGTATTGGAATATCTCGAGAGTATTTTGACTGAAATAAACAGAATCGAATACCTCCTGAGGATGTTCAAAGTGTTCAACGCATATGAAGACCTGAATATACAATCCGTCAACATGAGGCCGTTTTTCGATAAATTCACGAAACTAATAGAATCTGATCTTCTAAAAAGAAAAATCGAATACAAAGTGAGTTACAAAGCGCCCCTGATTTTTGCCATGACCGACATGAGAGCTCTTCAGCACGTACTTCTCAACGTCTTGACTAATGCGATGGATGCGGTTTTTGATATTGACAATCCTGAAATTAATATTGACGTCTCGAGCGCCGGATCGAAAATCGGTATTTCCGTAAAAGACAACGGAATAGGGATCGGAGAAGAGCAGAGAGGAAAGATCTTTTTCCCGTTTTACACGACAAAACCTAAAGGGACCGGAATGGGCTTGACAATAGTGAAGAACCTTCTTGTCAAAATGGGCGGCACTATAGATATGAGAAGCCTGGAAAGGGGAACAGAAGTAATGATTTACATACCAAAAAGCACTTGAGGAAGATTGGATAAAAGAACCCTTCTTGTAATAGACGACGACGAAATATTCCTCATGTCGCTTTGCGACCATTTCCGAGTCAGAGGAATGGAAGTGCTAACCGCAACGACGGGAAGAGAAGGTCTCGAAATCTGTTCGAAAGAGATAATTGATGTTGTCATACTCGATCAGAAACTTCCCGACGTCGAAGGGTACACAATTTGCGAAAAAATACTTAAAAACAACGAGAAAACGAAAATAATTTTTTCAACGGCTTTTCCGAGTTTTGAGAACGCAATGAAAGCTATAGAAGTCGGAGCTTTCTGGTATGTTTCCAAGCCGGTGAATTTCAAAGAACTCACTTTCGCTCTTGAAAAAAGTTTAAAACAACTGGACCTGGAACGGGGACTTGAAGACCTCAAATATCTTAAACAAAAAGAAGAAGACGGCCTTGAATTCATCGGATCTTCCATGTCCAAATCCAAAACAGACGAACTCATAGAGATTGCCGCGAGATCGGATTCCCCCGTACTGATAACAGGGGAAACCGGAACAGGGAAAACGCTCATAGCCAAAATTATACATAAAAAAAGCCGGAAAAGAGGGCCATTTGTAAGTGTGAACTGCGCTGCCCTGCCCGAAAATCTCGTAGAAGCGGAGCTGTTTGGATATAAAAAAGGCGCTTTTACGGGAGCCGACAAGGATAAAAAAGGTCTGTTCGAAGTAGCTCACGAGGGCACATTACTGCTCGACGAAATAGGCGAGATGCCGCTTGCCCTTCAGTCAAAACTCCTCGGCGTCATAGAAGAAAAGAGGGTCAGGAGGATAGGAGACGTAGTGACAAGAAAAACCGAAGCCAGGATCATTGCGGCAACAAATTCGGACATAGACGGCAACTCTTCGAAAAATGTTTTCAGAAAAGACCTCTATTACAGACTCAATGTCCTGAGGATTCATCTGTCCCCGCTGAGAGAAAGAAAAGACGACATTGTTGATCTGGCAGATTATTTTGTTAAAAACCTCTCGAAAGGAAAGTATTACAGGATTTCAGAAGAGCAGAAATCTCTCTTGTGCAGGTACGATTGGGACGGAAACATAAGGGAACTTAGAAATGTTATTGAGAGAGCGATGATAATCGCTGATGGACAGGAAGTTGAACCATCAAAAATATTGTTCTCTCAAAAAGAAAATGAAAAAGATGAGATTAAAAAAGAATTGTTCAAAGGCATCGCAATACTGGATCAAATTGAAAAAGAACACATAATCAAAATTTTCAATTACAATGAACGGAATATATCAAAAACAGCGAGAGATCTTGGAATTTCGCTTTCAACTCTTAAAAGAAAATTAAAGAGTTACAATTCATTGTAAATTAAAAACTGACTGAATCCTGATTATTAGAGAATTTTACTTGTTCGGGATAAAGTGTTTTTGTCTCTGTTTTTTTGCTTCATTTATATTTTCATAAAAATCAGCGAGTTCAAAATGATTGGGTAATATTGAACGGTATAATCATATTTTATCTAAAACTTGTTTAGCATTTTATACAACTAACAATATATAGAACGATATATATAACTTTTTCGTGGCACAGTTGTTGCTTATTCCAGCCACATGAGCAAAGTACTGATAGTTGACGACGAAGCGCTGTTTCTCAAGAGTCTATCGGACGGACTGAAGATAAACAAGAAGATGA
>JAFGSQ010000039.1 GCA_016934535.1 candidate division WOR-3 bacterium | reverse complement strand
TTAAAATCTCTATGGGGGTGTAGCTCAGTTGGCTAGAGCGCCTGCCTTGCACGCAGGAGGTCTCCGGTTCGAATCCGGTCACCTCCATTCATTCAGCTGACGTTTCAGTTCTGAACATCTTTGCTCGTCGCAGGATAATGAAAAACAGTGCTATCAATCCCGTCAATGTAAAAGCCAAACCGATCCACAAAAAATTATGTCCGGTAGTAAGCTGATAGAAAAGAGTGGAAATTATCCAAGCCAATGAAGTGAGATAAACCGCGCTAACGATTCCAAAAAGCCAGCCGCTTTCTCTAACTATGACACCGAAAGCCGAGACACAAGGGAAATACAAAAGCACGAAAAGCAGATAAGCGTAGGCCTGAGGTTTACCTTTTTCGAAATATTCACCCATCAGCCCGAAAACCTTATTCTCACGCTCATTTCCATTGCCGCTCGATTGTGCGCTTTTGTCGAATGCTTTGTAAAAAGGAAGAAAAATTTTCGAGATGTTGTCGGGAATTGAAACAAAAGCTTCTTTTATATTTCCCGCAATACCGGGATATGGAACCTCTGTTTCGTTTTCATACACGTCGGAAGCCGACATCTGTCCGTACAGGGAATTGAGTGTTCCGACAACGGATTCTTTAGCGAAAATCCCCATTAGAAGACCTACGGTTGCGGGCCAGTTGTCTTTCTCTATACCCATGGGTGAAAACAGCGGAGTTATTGTTTTGCCGAAGAATGCGAGAACTGATTTGTCGGTGTTTTTATTCCCGATCGAGCCGTCAGTTCCGATGGAATTTATGAATGTTAAGATTGCGACGGCGATTACAATTATCTGACCGGCTTTTAAAATAAATGATTTAAGTCTCATCCATGTGTGAAACAGAATGTGCTTGGGTCTGGGAGCGTGATATGTGGGAAGTTCCATTACGAAATATGAATGATGTTTTCTGAAAAGAGTGTTTTTCAGGAGGAGGCCAGTTATGACTGCGACAATTATTCCGATAGCGTAAAACGAAACGACAATGAGTCCGGTGTTGTCAGGAAAAAATGCAGCCGTAAAGAGCGCGTAAACCGGCATTTTCGCTCCACAAGACATCAGAGGAGCTAAAAAAATGGTCATCATTCTGTCTTTTTTGTTTTCCAGAGTCCTCGCCGCGAGGACAGCCGGAACCGTGCATCCAAAGCCTACCACAAGCGGTACGAAAGCCTTTCCGGGAAGTCCTATTTTACTCATGAATCTGTCCATTACAAAAGCGGCTCTCGCCATATATCCGCTGTCTTCGAGCACCGCAAACATAACGTACATAAAAAACAGAATTGGAATAAAAGTGGATACGGTCTGGATGCCTCCTCCTATACCGTCGGCGAGAATTATTTTAAGCCAAATCGGAGAACCAGCTTTTTCAAGAAGAAAACCGAATCCTTCAACAAAAATAGTTCCGGATATTATGTCAAAGAAATCCGTGAAAGCTCCGCCGAATGTTATTGTCGCCCAGAAAATAACATACATAACCGTCAGGAAGATCGGGATTTTCAAATATCTGTTCAAAACAATTTTGTCAATTTTTTCGGTGTTTGAAATCCTCTGAGCAATCCTTTGTATTACACTCCGGCAAATACCGTGAATAAATCCGTATCTGTAATCGGCAAAAACCATCTCTATCGAATCACCCAGAATCCCTTCAATTTTTTGTCTGGTGTATTTGATTTCATCGTCTGTTAATACACTCTTTTCTAAAAACTTATTTTTCACCCAGCTGTCGTCTTCGAGGAGTTTTATGCTGAGCCACCTCGCATTTATACCGGTTTCTTCAGCAATCAAGCCGGATTTTTTCTGCCACTGAAAAACAGCGGATTCAATTTCGTTCGGATATTCAATGCGCGATCCAGTTACGATTTTATTTTCGATATTGTCTTTCAGCATTTTTTTTAGAAAAGCGATGTCGCATTTTCGAAGAGCGCTTATACCTATGACCGGTACGGACAATTGTTTGGAAAGCTCTTTGAGGTCGATATTTATCTTGTGCCTTTCGGCGACGTCAGTCATGTTGACTGCAACCACAAGAGGGACTTTCATCTCGATTATCTGAGCCGTCAGATAGAGGCTTCTTTCAAGGTTGGAGCCGTCAAGTATGTTGAGTATCAAGGAAGGTTCACCGCTCAATGCGTAATCTCTTGCAACTTTTTCATCTTCAGAAAGGGCTGACAATGAATATGTACCCGGAAGATCCACAACGGTTATTTCTTTTTGGGAAAGATCCGAACTGTCGTCGCGTTTAAGTTTTCCTTCTCTTTTTTCGACTGTAACTCCAGGCCAGTTTCCGGTTTTGACATTGCCGCCGGTCAAAGCGTTGAATACGGTCGTTTTTCCGCAATTGGGAATCCCCATCAGGGCTACTGTGGCTATTTCCATGACTCAGGCAGTAAAAAGATCGATTGAGGTCACGTTCTCTTAACAAAAATTCTGTGCATCATCCCGCCTCCGATAATTATACGGGAATCGCCTATTTTCATAAGGCAGGGCCCCCCCCTGCTGTTATTTGATATCTCTATTTTAACGCCGGGTATGATACCCATGCTTATGCACTTATCCTTGAAAAACTTTCCCCCTCTTATATCGCTGATTATAAGAGATTCTCCTTCTTTGGCGAGAATCAGAGGGAAAATTTCATCACTGCGAGTTTTCATTGTCCCTCCGTAACATAATTTCGGAACACCGAAAAAATCCGATGGTCTAAACGATTTCATGGTTTGGTTTTGATCGCCATTCATTTTTAACGAAAAACTCGGATTTATCTAAAAATTCAACAAAGTCCGAAATTCTTTCGAGGGTGTCGTTGCTGATGGTGTGTTCGATCTTGCAGGCTTCTTCAACGGCGGTTTCTTTCGGCACTCCGAGATATTCACTTAAAAAGTTCAACAGCACATCGTGTTTGTGTTTTATTTTTTCGGCTTCTTTTTTGCCTTTTTCTGTAAGGAATATTTTGTCGTATCTTTCCTGGTTTACTAATTTAAGAGATTTAAGTTTTCTGACGGCAGAATTAACAGAGGGCTTTTTTACATTAAGTATTTTGCTGACATCAGTGACGCGGACTGTTTTCTCTTTATTCATTAAGTCCAAAATTGCTTCCAGGTAATCTTCCATATTAGATGTTAATTTATTTTTCATAGTTCACCTCTTGTTAGTTAAATCTAACAATAAAAACGTGTTTTGTCAATAGCAATTTTGATAAAAAAACTTTTGATTCTTTTCTTCTATGCGGAATTAAGTATTGAGGACATCATCGATGTATTATGCCTCTTTATTTTACTATGTTCATTGCCACTATAAAATGCAAGATATAAAATATGATCGGATGGAGGAAATTATGATCAAAGAAGTAAAAGGTGAGATTGTAATCAAAAAAGAAAAAACAAAAGCCATCGCAGCCATATTCGTTTCATGTTTTTTGATCCCTATCGGAATCGGACTTTGGTCGGATTTGGAAAAATTTTATCCTGTGAATCCTGAGCACGTAAGGATTGCCGCTTTCACTATCCTGAGTTTCGGCGGAGCATTATGTATTTACGGTTTGAACAGAGCTCTCGACACCAACCCGGGACTGGTGATGGATAAAAACGGAATATTCGACAGATCAAATTTTGCAAGCGGTCATCTAATTAAATGGAGAGACATAAAATTAATAGAAATTAAACTAATAGGCAAGGAGAAACTGGTGTTGATACATGTTTACAATCCCCAGGAATACATCGGGAAAGCGAATCCGATTAACAGGTATTTTTTGAAATCAAACGAGAAAACTTATGGAACTCCTTTCAGGATTTCAGTCCTTTCACTGAAATGCGGACCTGACGAACTATACGATAAACTTACGGAAATTATGGCGGGACGAGGTTTGAAAGCATGATTCCGATTTATCTGATAACCGGGAATTTATAAGCCATAATTTTGTCGCCGGCTTGTGATATGAATTCTTGTATTAGCGGTGTTAAAGTAGATAAAAGATCGAGACTTTGACAATTACTATCGTGAAATGCGCTTTTCAATGTAGTCGAAAATAAAAGATGTTTAAATTGTTATCTCCGGGGGCAACTATGACGACGTGTTGCTGGGATAACTGAAAGGCGGATTCTATGAATTATGAAATGATTAATATATCCGACAGTGTTACCACTATCGTTCAGCATGTCATACCTGGATGCCCTACCAATTGCTACGTTTTGAAAACTGAGAAGAACAATTACATAATAGACACGGGTTTTGGTTCAGAAAGCGCAAACATACTTTCCGGTTGTACAGACAAGTCAAAACCGGTCACAGTGCTTAACACTCATTATCATTGGGATCACATCTGGGGAAATTATGAGTTTTATGATAATGATATTATAGCTCACGAAAAGATTTTAAAAAATATTGACGAAAAATATGAAGGAATGCTCGAGACCAACAGGAGATTCGTCTGTGGAAGAACAGAAAAAAAATCACCGGATGTCCTTTTCGACAGTGAATTACGTTTAATAAAAGACGGCGTTTTGATGTTTTATTCTCCGGGGCACACGAACGACGGGATAAGCGTTTACTTTGAGAAAGAAAAAATATTGTTCGTCGGAGATAACATCGGAGACGACGACGAAAACATTGTTCCTGATCTGGAAACGGGAATTGAAGAATACATGGGAGCCCTTGAAAAATATCTTTCTTTGAAACCAGAACTCATTCTCTCCGGACACAATGTGCCTAGAAAAATGGATTTTATTGAAAGAATAATAAAAAGATTGTTGAATTAAGGTGAAAAATCACGGTAGTAGTGATATTACAAGGTTCAAGTGAAAAATATCTCAGCACGGGATTGTTTGCCCCAGATAAAACTGATATGTTTTAAGGAAAAACAAAGAGGTGAAAAGTGAGAACAGGCAACAAAACATTATTACTCTATGCCACGATGATCATAACATTAATCTGCGGAAGAATTAATCCTGCTTACGCTTGTACCGGC
The DNA here is from genome assembly GCA_016934535.1 of candidate division WOR-3 bacterium. Classification (NCBI taxonomy): domain Bacteria; kingdom Pseudomonadati; phylum Caldifarciminota; species Caldifarciminota bacterium. Next base: position 7,405 of record JAFGSQ010000039.1, on the reverse strand, counting down.
ATAAGACTGATTGCAATGGATGAGAGCGTCGTTTACGGACGGACCATGGAGTGGGGTAAGTTTGATTTGCAATCACGAGTCATTATCGTACCCAGGGGATATTCATTTACCGGGCTGACTCCGGAAGGATTTAATGGCAGAGAATGGCAAGCAAAGTACGGTTATGTCGGGCTGGATATGATGGGAAGAGATTATCTTGCCGACGGAATGAACGAAAGAGGGCTGGCCGTAGGTCTGTTCTATCACGCAGGCTTTGCCGAATACCCGATATTTGAAAAGGATCTTGCCGGTATTACGATAACAGCGATAGACCTGACGAACTATATTCTCAGTCAATTTGCGACGACTGATGAAGTCAGAAGCGGGATAAACGAAGTCAGAGTGGTGTCTGTAACAGAAGAAGCTATCGGCATGTCTGTATACGCGCATTGGATGGTGACGGACGCAAGCGGAAAATCCATAGTTATAGAGTTTAGCGAAGGCGAAGCAAGGATCTTTGAAAATCCTTTAGGTGTCATAACAAACGGGCCAACATATGACTGGCACATGACAAATCTGCGAAATTACGTAAATCTGTCGCCCGTAGCGCTTCCCGATAAAAGCATTGAAGGTATTGATTTCGCTCCTTTGGGAGGAGGCAGTGGTATGATCGGATTACCCGGCGACAATACTCCTCCATCACGATTCGTACGTGCGGTTGCATGGTCCCAGACGTCACGGTCTACTGATAATTCCGCGGAAACAGTATATGAACTGTTCAGAATTTTAGACAATTTTAATATACCTCTGGGAGCATCCGAAGGCTCAGACGGATCGTTGGGCAAAGAAGGCATGCGGAGTTCAACTATATGGACAACGGCGTGGGATTTATCCGAGCGAGTACTATATTACCACACTCAACACAACCGCCGCGTAAGAGTTTTATATCTTAATGAACTTGATTTTTCTGAGTTAGGAAACGATATAATACACTTACCTCTGGATCAAGATAAAAAACAGGACACTGAAGATATTACACCAAGATTCTAGGAATCGCCGGTAACCGGATTTTGATCAGCTTGTTATGTTAGTGAGGATATATTATGAAATCTATCGCATCAAAAGGATAAAGTACTCGGCTAAATAAACTCGAACGTCACATTTCAGGAAGATCGGATCTCTATTTCACGAAGGATTTCCGAGTTTTTTGAGAGCATGGCGGCTACGCCGCAGTATTTGGAGAGAGACATGTCGACTGCTTTTGTCAGCTTGTCCTCGGGAAGGTTTTTTCCGGTAAAGACATATTTTAGAAAAATTTCCCTGAAAACCTTTGGATGCTCTTCGGTCACTTCGGTCGAGCAGTCTATCTGAAGTTCGTAGCCCGAGACTTTCATCTTGGCAAGTATGGAAACGACATCCATTCCGCTGCATCCGGTTAGGCCCGCAAGAAGAAGCGTTTTCGGGCTTGGTCCGCTGTTTTCGCCTCCGAAATTTTCTGACGAGTCCATAAGGATTTCATGATCGCCTGATCGGGCTTCGAAAGCCATGTTTTTTTTCCAGCGTGTCGAGCACTTCAAATCAGCTTCTCTTTCAGATAAAAAAGGAATCCAGGTCGGAGATTTCAGAGAGTACTACAGGCATTCTCACGCCGAGTACATCGAGTATGGAGGGAGACACCTCGCCTAAAAATCCCGATTCTTTGCCATTGAGAAGCACTTCGGCGCTTCTTCCCGGAATGAAAAACCAGTAGTTCTTTTCAATCAGTGTAAGCTCAACTGAAAGCATATCGCATAAAGTCTGCATAACAGAATGCATTTCAGAGAAAGAAGAATCGGGACCCGAAATCATGTAAGCTATCGAAAAGACGGTTCCGGTTTTCAAAGTACCGTCTTCCTTGTATTTTTTGACTGTTTCACCCGCTTCAAAGACGAGATGAGGGTAAAGCGATTTGCTGTTTTTTGATTCCAGCAGAAGAAGACCAGGGAATAGTCTGTCTCTCAGGCAGGCGAACATCGCCGTCATAGGATTTGCTATCTCGACGGGATCGCTGTGTTTTCCGGCACAGGTTTTCATAATCTCAGAGGAAGTGAGAATGTTGCCCATGTATTCGAGGAAACCAAGACCGATTGAAACTTGCCTGAGGACGTTCGCTTTTTCTTGAATAGGAGAGAGGCCTCCGTGAGTGTAACTTTCGGGCATGAGTGGTTGGAAATCGTTGTAGTCCGATGCTATCGCTATGTCTTCCATGATGTCGACTTCGTGCATTATGTCCCTTCTGTAAAAAGGTACGGTGACAATAAGCTCGTTGTCGAAAGTGCCTTTTTTGGATCTGAAACCCATTTTTCTGAGATTTGTTGAAATTTTTTCTATTCCGAACTCGCTCCCAAGAAGGTTGTTGACCTGAGGGATGTTTATGCTTAGTTCTTCGGTTTCGTCCGTCGGAAATACCGCTTCCTGATTTCCTGGATAAAGAGTTCTCATTCTCGTGATTTTTCCGCCTCTGTCGCTTAGGTTCATCGCAAAAATACTCAGGACCAGATGAACAGATGAAAGGTCCGATCCTGTCGCTTCAACGGCCAAATAAGTGTCACCGACTTTCACTTCGCCTGTTCTTCTCGAATTGATAACAGGCGGAAATGAAAGTATTTCTCCTTTGTTGTCTATCATCAGAGGCACAATTTTTTTGCTTTCGAGAATTTCGGCGTATTCTATTCCCTTGGGATGCTTTTTCAGTATTTCATCGAGAGCCATTTCATTTTCAAAACCAAGCGGCACAAAAGATATTTCTGAAGGTATTACCGCTTTGTAGATGACTGGAAAATTTATAATCGAAGCAGGATATATACCTATGCTTACTGTTTTTCTTTTTTTTCCGTAATTTTCGGCGAGTTTTTCCTGGGTCTGTATCAGGTCTTTGAGAATTTCGTCAGTGATGGGAGCAATTTCGCACAAAAACATTCCTATGTAAGGGCGGATAGCTGAAACGCTTTCTTCGGCGATTACTTCTTTATCTCTGTGGTGAGGCTCCGAAAGAAATGTGTATTCCTTGGGTTTTCCAGAGAGAAATTGGTTAATCAATCTGGTCAATCCCTCTGCAGACCATAGATCGGGTCTGTTTGTGTCTGAAAACTCAAGCGTTATTTCGTTTGAACCTGCATTCTCAGTCAATTCGGCTTTTGCCAGCCAGCAAAGGTCTTTGAGCCTGTCGATGTTCATAGGTTTTTCTATGAGGGATAAAAGAGTATTTTTGTCTGTAGTTACTTTCGGCATCTAAATCACCACCTTTGAAGAGCGTATCTTTTCGATGTCATAAGTGAAAAGTTCCCGTATGTCATTTATTTTGAGCGCGTTCATTGCCATTCTGTCTAGACCAAGTCCCCAGGCTATGACCGGGCAGGGGATGTCTAGCGATACAGTTATTTCAGGTCTGAAAATTCCAGCTCCACCTAGTTCTATCCATCCGAGTTGAGGGTGTTTGATCATCGCTTCGACCGAAGGCTCCGTGAAAGGGAAATAACCGGGTACGAATTTGATCTTTTCAGCGTGGGCGAGTTTTTCGGCGAAAGTTGAAAGAAGTCCGAGCAGATGCCTGAAATTGATATTCTCTTCGAGCACTATTCCTTCTATCTGGAAAAAGTCAGGTGCGTGAGTAGCGTCAACACTGTCGTAGCGGAAACATCTTGCAATTGCGAAAAATTTACCCGGCACGGGAGGTTTTTTTGTCAGTGTTCTGGCACTTATGGCAGTTCCCTGACTTCTCAGAACAAGTCTTTGGGTCTTTTCAGTGTCAAAATCGTATCCCCATCCGCGCGAGCCAGATCTGCCTCCGTCTCTGTGAGCCGAAGCTATTCTGGAAAGTATGTTCATCGGTATATCTGAAGCCCTCGAAGGCTCTTTGACGACATATATGTCGTGAATGTCTCTGGCAGAATGGTATTGGGGCATGTATAAAACGTCGTTGTTGAAAAATTCGGATTCTACTATGGGCCCCCTCATCTCGGTAAATCCCATCGAGGTGAGTTCTTTTCTCACAGTGTCGAGAAATCTGCCGTACGGGTGAAGCCTGCCGGCTATTTTGGATTTAGGTTTCAACGACATGCTGAATTTTCTGAAAGTTTTTCCTTCCCAGGATCTGTCGCGGAGAATTTCGGGAGTCAGAGCGCCTATCTCGTCTTTTGTTTCCGAATCACAGACTGCTTTTCTTACTTTTTCTCCCTCTTCGTTCAGGCAGTAACTGACGTATTTTTGTTCTTTGATCCTGAAGATTGATCCCGAACCCCTCTTTTTGGCGTTCTCATCCAGAACTGCGGCTTGTTTTTCTGAGAGAGAAGAAAAATTCAGATCTTCTTTGAGTCCTTCCGATATAAGTCTTTCAAGCAGTTCGAGATACTCGGGAGCATTATTTTCTTTCAGGAAAAGAGTTCCTCCTTTATCTTCAGCCAAGTCGTTTTTTTTCAAAAAACCCGCAGCCTTTCCGATTTCTGCCTGACTGTATGATGTTTTTTCAATCATTTCGCTGATTGTGCATGGAGAAGAAGAAAGGCAATCCCACACGAGTCTCAAAGGGAGGCCTTTTTCGGCGTATATTTTTCCTTCTTCGGTGATCTCGGCTTTGATTGCGGTCGCCTCCTCGACTTCTTTCAGCCAATTCCTGGCCTTGAACCAGCCGATTATTCCGCGGACGTTTTCAACCGTCAGTCCTGAATTGTCGGGATAATCCCTCGAGCTGAAAACCTGTTTTTCCCGTAGAGATTTCAATAATTTTATCTCGAGAGGGTGGAGCGAAGTTATGTTCATGCGTTAAACCTTTCTTTCAATTAATCGAACAAAGCCCGTAAAGCTCGTTCAAGTTGTGCCTGATGACATCGAGGGCTTTTTCGACGGGAACAGTTGTGACATGAGAAGTGTCTCTTCTTTTTATTTCAACCATATCTTTGGCGGCGTTTTTTTCTCCTACCGTGATCCTCAATGGTATCCCTATAAGATCGGCGTCTTTGAATTTTATTCCCGCTCTCTCGTCTCTGTCGTCCAAAAGATATTCTATTGAATTGCCGTAAAGTGATTCACAAAGAGACGTTGATAAGTTCCTGACTTTTTCGTCGGAACTGTTGAGCGGTAGAATCACGACTTCGAAAGGTGATATGGACACCGGCCATATTATCCCGTTCTCGTCGTGGTTTTGTTCGATTGCCGAAGCCATTATTCTTTCTATACCTATACCGTAGCTGCCCATGACGAAAGATTTTTCGTTGCCTTCCTCGTCGGTGAAAGCCGCACCCATGCTTTTTGAATACTTGGTGCCGAGTTTGAATATGTGTCCGACTTCAATAGCGTTCTCAACCATTAGTGATCCGCCACATTTGACGCATTTTTCCTCTTTTTTCACTTCTCTCAGATCCAGGAAACCGTCAGTACGCACATCTCTTTCCACGTCGAGGTTTACGTAGTGGTAATGAAATTCGTTCGCACCCGTCGACATGCCGGTTGCGCCTTTCAGTCTTTCATCCGCGTAAACAGCCACGTTTTTTATACCCACAGGACCTACGTATCCAGCAGGAGCTCCTGTAATTTTAATAATTTCTTCAGAATGGGCGGGTCTGCCTGCGCCCAAATGCTTGGCAAGTTTTGTCTCGGAAAGCTCATCCTCTCCGCACAAAAGGAGAAAATAAGGTTTTTCTTCTATCATCCAGAGAAGGCTTTTCATCATTCTGTCGCTTTTAAAGCCTAAAAATGCCGACACCTCGGAAACTGAACCGCCGACGGGAGTGTTGACCTTTTCGAGCGGTTTCGACGGATAAGATATTTTCTCGACGGTTGAAGAAGCCACTTCCAGATTTGCTGAATAACTGCAGTTACCGCAGAAAACAATTCTGTCCTCTCCGGATTCGGAGGGTATCATGAATTCTTCAGAATCCGAACCGCCCATCAGTCCTGTCGAAGCTGAAACTATCCTGAAACTGAGACCTGCGCGGGTAAATATATTTTTATACGCTTTTCTGTGAAGGTCGTACGAAACAGAAAGGCTATTTTCATCCCTGTCAAAACTGTACGAATCTTTCATTATAAACTGTCTCATCCGAAGAACACCGCTTCTCGGTCTTGGTTCGTCCCTGAATTTAGTCTGTATTTGATAAAGAGATTTTGGAAGGTCTCTGTAGGACCTGAAATCTCTTTTTGCGAGATTTGTGATTATCTCTTCGTGAGTGGGAGCCAAACACATGTCTCTGTCTTTCCGGTCTTTAAACCTGAACATGTCGTTTCCGAATTCTTCCCACCTGCCCGTTGCCTGCCAGGTTTCTTTCGAAGCCAGAGAAGGAGCGAGCAGCTCCAGTGCTCCTATCGAGTTCATTTCTTCCCGGACTATCTTCATGATCTTTGAAACGGTTAACAGCCCCAAAGGCAGGTAGGTATAAGCTCCTGATAATTCCTGTCTGATGAAGCCTGCTTTTAAAAGCAGCCTGTGGCTTGCCAGCAATGCGTCGGCAGGCATTTCCTTTGTAGTCGGTATGTAGGATTTCGACCAGAGCATTATCCCTCCTTTGAAAATGTGATATAACATATTGAGTCAACGCGGACAAGGAGAACTGAAAAAAACTGAAAGCGGGAGCGTTATGATTTACGCGAGTTTTTTTGTGTCATTGATGTTTTTGTTATCGGGCGACTTTTCTCAAACGGATGAAATAACGGCGGATGATTTCAGATGTAAAGGGGATTCCGTCGCCAATCCCCCTTGCTTGTGGAAAGGAGAACTTTATTATGACGGAGACGGCGGCACTCTTCCGCAAAGAGGCATAGATGAAGACCTGCTTATACTGCTCAACGCCATTCAGTTTGAAACGGGGAGGAAAGTAGTCGTAATATCGGGGTACAGATCGCCCAGGCACAACAGCTATCTTGCTGCCGAGTTGTTCAATTACGTGAACGATGGTGATTCCGGCAATCCTTACGAGGTTTCGATGACTTCAAAACACATGATGGGAGAGGCGGCTGATTTTTACGTTGAAGGTTTCGAAAACAAACATGACGAAATTCTTGAAGTGATTTTTGAAGCGATAAAGAAAACGGGCGACAATTCTTCACCGATATCCTCTGTTGTCTACCTCAGATCGAGGACGCCAGGCGGTGAACAGGTGAGATATTTTTTTCCTTCATACAGAACCGACCGTTGGTGGATTCATGCTTACGCTGAAAATGAGGGAAGGGACATTGACTGCAGGGTGTACGATGGCGTTTATTTTCATATAAACAAAAGATTGACTTTCAGCACGGATGGATGCTTTCCGATAAAGTAGATTTTTCAATAAATGGTTGCTAATTTATTCCAAACGGTTATAATTTTAAAATTATGAAAGCCGGTGTAGCTCAGCTGGTAGAGCAGCGCATTCGTAATGCGCGGGTAGGCGGTTCGAATCCGCCCATCGGCTTT
>JAFGSQ010000038.1 GCA_016934535.1 candidate division WOR-3 bacterium | reverse complement strand
GTGGAAATCTTTACTGCGGGCACTGACGTTTCACTGAGGATATTCGACTTGAGCGGCAGAACAATAAGAACTCTCGCTGTGAACAGATCTCTCTCAGAGAACGCACAATTTGAGTGGGATGGAAATGACGATTTCGGCTCCGAAGTTTCTTCTGGCATATACAGAGTCGAACTCAGTTCGCCGGATTATACCGACTCAAAACTTTTGATTAAAATCCAGTGACCTATTAATAGGATTAGAGCCGATATATGCAGCTCTCATCCTATTTTTTTTCTTTTAAATTTTATATAAATCCTTCCAATATATTGTCCCCTCTTAAGAGGGGTTTTAATACACCCCTGGCGTCCCTTCCTTTTGGCCTAAAGAGGGTAGGCATTGAGTTATGTTCCGTAATTCCGCGCATAATAGAAAGTTTGAATAATTAGTTTGCTTTTTAATATAGTTGAGCTTAAAATACTGGAATAAAAAATTCAAGGAGGTAAACTTGAAGAAGAATGTTTTGGTCCTCGGAATCCTCGGCATTCTTTTTATGTCGGGATTTCTGTTTTCCGCTGTGAGAAGACCTTTACTTGAAATCCACGGGGCTTCTCAGTGAACCTATTGTAATCAGTATGCTGGTCAGCAGAACACATTCATAGAAAACAAAGGCGACAGTATTTCGGCAGTAAAGTATCATGTTTGGTCAAGCGATCCATTTTACAACGCCGATCAACTCGGCCGGAAAAATTTTTACGGAGTCGGCGGAGTTCCCGACGCCTTCATGGACGGATATATAAACCTCTATCCCAATAACACTTACCTTCAGAATTCGTTCAACACAGCCATGTCGAGACCCTGCTATCTCGAAATCCTCCTCGACGGCGATTTCGATCCGACTACGCATTCCGGAAATATTTTCGTCACTCTTATACTTGAGGCTTCAATAGGTGCCGGTCCGTTTGTATTGCACTGTGACGCCGCCTCAAAAGTGGTGCCTTATGCACATGGATACTTTTCGGAATTCCACTATCCTACGAGAAAAATGTATCCAAATTACAACGGGACCCCAATTACATTTTCAGGAACCTATCCCGAGACTCTCGAGGTCACAATTCCTTTTACACTCAGCACTTCTTGGTGGCATTACGATGAACAGGCGATATATTTTGCCGTTTGGCTTCAGACACACGGATCACCCAAATACATTCATCAGAGCAATCAAATCGGAATTGGCGGTCTTAACGCCGTAGAGGAGACGCCTTCCTCGCCGGTTATGTCAAAGACTTTCGGACTCGGCAATTTCTATCCCAATCCATTCATCGGCACAGCCTTCATACCCGTGGAAATCTTTACTGCGGGCACTGACGTTTCACTGAGGATATTCGACTTGAGCGGCAGAACAATAAGAACTCTCGCTGTAAACAGATCTCTCTCAGAGAACGCACAATTTGAGTGGGACGGAAATGACGATTTCGGCTCTGAAGTTTCTTCTGGCATATACAGAGTCGAACTCAGTTCGCCGGATTACACCGACTCAAAACTTTTGATTAAAATCCAGTGACCTATTAATAGGATGAGAGCCGATATATGCGGCTCTCATCCTATTCTTTCATCCAGACACTTGCAAGAAAATCAACATCCACCGGCGTGAAAGATGCTGTCCGCAAAGTGTGAGTAAATTTAGTAAATGAAGGGTTTCGTGGAGAAATTTCAATTTTTAAGAATAAATAAAAACAGGATATTTGTCTATCAAGCGGTCAAAATATCAAAGAGTTTTGACAGGGGCGTCCCAGTGAAGTTCAATCTCGCCCTTTTTTTCGAGAATCTTTTTTAAAAAAACAATAAGACTTTCCGGAGGTTTTTTTTCCTTTTCGAACAGTTCGAGAAGTTCTTCGAGAAAATAAAAATCGTTCGCTTTCATACCCTCTTCAGAAAAAGCCTTGATAAGAAAAAAGAGGTCGTCTCTTTTGAGCTCTCCGACGAAGTCTCCGGAAATGTTGTCCGTAATCTTGAAAGGGAAATTGTCCGGATACGATTTCAGCAAAGCCAGATTTTCGTCTATCGCCTTCTGAGTGCTTTCCCTGTGCTTTCTTGTTTCAAATCTTATGTAAAAAGCCAGATACAAAACAAAAAGAGCCAATGTGGCACAGCTGACTATCGCGAACTCGGTAAAATTTCTGGATTTTAAAAGACCCGTAAATCCCGCGAAAAGTATTACAATGAATATTAGATTATGAATCGTCTGCATTTCTTACTATATCCACACGGGCATCTTCCCTGTCAACATTTTTAAGCGTTTCGTGTTCATTTGTTTCTTTTTGTGGAATAATAAGCTCAAAGGAGGACCTATGAAAATACTGTCTTTTATTCTCATTTTACCTTTCTTTTTTTCTCCGTCTCTTTTTGCTGACGGCCGATTTTCCCCTCTCGACAGTTTTCACAACAACAACAATCTCTGGACCGGATTCGACCCTTTGAACGGTGACATAGGAAACAGGGAAAACTCATCGCTGGAATTCCCCGGCGGCTCAGGCCGGGACCACATTCTAAGGGGATGTCACGGCATAGGTTTTCTCACGTCATCAGGTGATACAGTCGTACTTTCGAACAAACTGTGTTGACACATGATCAACGAATGGTTCATTTCATACTGTGCATGGGAATGGACCGGCGACTCGCTGTACGCGAGCGATTACCACTTCGATGATTCTGAGCACGTCTCGGGAATAATTTCCCGCAGGAAATGTTTTTCTTTCTCCAGAGCCGATTACTCGGATTTTCTGATTTTCAAGTACGAATACGAAAACAAATCCGAGCATGATTATCAACAGGTATATCTCGGTCTCTACGCCGACATTAACGTCACGAATTCAAGCCACACCGACGACCGGTGCGGGTACATAGACTCCCTTGGTCTTTCATATTTCTATGACGGACCCAACCCTTCTGAATACATCGGAATCAAGACATTGAGTGATGTTCCCCACCTCGGCGTCAGTTTTCACTGGCCCGAGGATATGCCTTACGAAGACGTGTATCTATACGAGATACTTGCTGACACGACAGCGCCAGGCATTATCCCTGACACGTCTGGAAGCTTCGCCGTCTACATAAAAGCAGGTCCTTATTTCCTTGGACCTCTCGACTCAATTTCAATTTTCTACGGCATTGCAGCGGGTCAAGATTTCCAGAAAATGACAGTCAACGCTGTGAAAATGCAGAGTCTTTTCGACAGTCTGTTCACTTCTGTCGAAGAACCTGTTTTCACCTGCCCTCAATCGTCGTTCAGCCTGACTCCCAATCCTTCACATGGAAGGATAATGATCCGGTTTTTTCTGCCTTCAAGCTCGCACGCAAAAATCGAATTGTTGGATCTGTGCGGAAGAAAATTACAATTGGATTTTCCCGGTCTATTGAGAGAAGGAACGAGCGAAATAAATTTAGACCTGTCGTCTCTGCCCTCAGGTACATATTTTCTGATGCTATGCTCAGAAAAGACCAACGTTATGAAAAGGATAACTCTCATCAAATAGAAAATTTCCCTTTTTTTGAAATATTGATCCAAAAAACCGTCACAGAACCGAGCTTTAACAGTCTAAATATTCAAAGACCAAAAAGGAGAAAATATGCTCAGGATTCTGTGTTTTTTATCCGTCTTAATTATGGCGTTTGCCGGAAATGCACTGTCAGAAACATTATACGTTCCCGCCGGCTTTCCTGATATTCAATCGGCAATAGATTCGAGCGGTGATTTCGACACGATAATCGTCTCAGAAGGAACATACGTTGAAAACCTGAACTTCAGAGGCAAGAAGATTCTGCTTGCGAGCCTTTATCTGGTCGACGGAGAAACGGTCCACATTTTGAACACAGTGATTGACGGAAGTCAGCCCTCAAGCGAAGACACGGGAAGCTGTGTTCTCTTCGTCAGCGGAGAAGATTCTAATTCGGTCATACAGGGATTCACGATCACGCAGGGCACCGGCACGAAGTGGACCGACGAACACGGCCACGGTGTTTTCATAGAAGGCGGAGGGATACTTATTTCTTTTGCTTCTCCAAAAATCCTCAACAATGTCATCGTTTACAATGAAGCAATTCGAACCGCCTCGGGAATTGTAAGCTCCGGAGCCGGAGGAATTAGAGTAGGCGACGGCTTTCCGCTGATACAAAACAACGTCATAATCGGCAATTCGGGTATGTATGGAGGCGGAATAGTTTTGAACTATTCCGGTGGAATAATAAGGAACAACATAATAGCAAAAAACAGAGTTTACAGACCTTTCTCCCAACACAACACTTACGGCGGAGGCGGAATATGGATTGGCAACGACAATCCGTCTTATCCGCGAACAGTTGAAAACAACGTCATTACAGGTAATTCAGCCCTCGGCGACGGCAGTCTTCCACCCTGCGGTAAAGGAGGAGGTATACTTATACACTCCACTTCCGTCGAAGTCAGAAACAATATAATCTGTGGTAACACGGCTACATATTCATCATACAACCAGATATGGACTTACAGCGCAGGGACCACGGCTTTCACTTACTGCGACATTGAAGACGGCTGGTCGGGGACAGGAAACATCAGCGCGGATCCTCTTTTCTGCGACAGCAACTACGTGTTGTCTCAGTTATCGCCTTGTGTGGATTCGGGAGACCCTTCTTCGAGCGAAGACCCGGAAGATTCGCTGAATCCAGGACACGCTCTGTACCCTTCGAGAGGACTGTTGAGAAACGACATCGGAACGTATGGAGGACAATTCGCTAAAATCTTTCCGGATATCACTTCATTCTCGTTTGTCGAAGAAAAAAGCGAATCGAATTTCGACTGGTCTTGTAACGCTTGTTTTCTTCCCCCTCTATACGGCAGAAATGAAATCGGCCTGCGTTTTTTTCTACCGAAAGAAAGCTTCATCGAGATAAACATTTTTAATGTCACGGGCGCATTTGTCAAAAGACTTGTTCAAGGCTTTTTTATTTCTGGTATTCACGAATTTGTATGGGACAGAAAAGACAGTCGTTTTCTCGAAGTTTCTTCCGGAGTGTTTTTTATAAAACTAAATACCGATGAGACGGAATCTGTTCAAAAGCTGTGTCTGCTCATATAATCAGAAACTTAAATTGAGAAAAGAGCTTTGTATCCAACCTTCTACATCGATTTTAGGAAACCCTTCTGAAAAATCGACATGTATCCAGTCTCCTTCTGTGTTTCCTGCTATTACGGCGTAATCGCCGTTGAGTGTCATATACAAAGGAGGAGAAAGAGAATCCGGTTCACAGTAGATTTTCGTGCCGCCGAAAAACATGTTGTAGGTTAGAAACGGGTCCGGAGAAGGCATTCTCAAAAGATGTTCTGAAAATCCTTTAAGGTTTACGCAGGAGTCATTTTTTATCCATCTATATCTGAAAACTCCCGTGTTGGCGGCTTGAGCGACTCCAGGATCAAATCCCAGCCAGCCATTTTCCGACTGAGCCGCTATTTGTATCACATCTCCGGGTCGAAAACCGCAGAAAACCATCGAACTGTCGGAAGGCCTGAAATAAGACGATGTTTCATGGAGAATCTCAAGATCCGCCGAATACGTTTCCACGTCGAGAGTTTTACTGACGGCCTGGGTTTGAAAGGCAAAAATTATAAAACAATAAAGGATCAGGCACCTCATATGATGAATTTACCACGCCGACAGGGGAACTTCAATCTTTTGAAAAAAAACAAAAAGCAGTGTATTATTGCCGGATGAAGAGAAAGTTCATTCCGAAAAGGATTTTCCAGGCCGTCTCGCTTTCTGTCATGGCGCTGTGTTTTGTTCTGACGGTCTTTATCGTCTTTACTTCTCGCGCGCCTTACACTTTTTTTATGGAAAATATTTTCGAAAAGCCCGGTCCTTACGAGGCGGTTCTGTCTTTTCTTCTGACTTTTCTAGTTCTTATTCTTGGGTCTCTTCCTTTTCTGATACTGTTGAGGCTGTTTTCCGACGTACCCGCGCTCAATGAGAGACTCAGAAAAGACCCTCTTTTCGGCTCTCCGCCCGCGGAATATTCCGGGAAATACGAGATACCATCTCCATGGCTTAGAATACTGGCTTTATTCATCGACAGAATGCTGTCCGTTCTCCTGGTCCTCGCAGGCATTCCTTTTGTAGTCCTCGCCGAGTCTTCCGAACCCGGATATCTTCAGGTTCCGGCCAAGTCGTTATTCTTTATTCTCCTGACTGCGGCAGTCTTCTATTCTTACTGCCGCGACGCTTTCAAGGGAAAAAGTCTGGGCAGGAAAATGCTCGGAATGAAAGTCGTAGACGAAAAAACCGGAAAACCGATAAAATTCTGGAAATCATTCCTCCGGGAAATCGGTCTTCATTTCGCTCCTCTTCTTGCAATAGAACTTGTGTTCATATTTACAAAGCCCGGCGGAAGAAGAACGGGCGATGTTTGGGCCAAATCAATCGTTATAAAAGAGTCGTAATCCTTTAGTTCCGTATCGAGTCATTGCTCGTTCCAAAAAACCGAGATCTTGTTCACCGAGTAATTTGTTACGGCGATGTCCGGATCGCCGTCGTTGTCGAAATCGGCAGTGCACAGCGATCTGGGTTCTTCGCCTGATTTTCCTTCAAAGACAAGGACAAACAACCCTTCTCCTGTGTTGGAGTAAATCCTGATTTTTTCGTCGTAACTGCTTACGACGGCATAATCTTCATCTCCGTCTCCGTCAAAATCGGCGAAGATTAAATCCTCAGACCTGTCTCCCCCGTCATAAACACTCTTTATGACAAAATTCCCTTCACCGTCATTTGTTAATATCCTGACTTCGTCGTCAGCCGCGCATGCGACAGCAAAGTCTTCATCTCCGTCACCGTCTATATCCGCAAAATCTATTGCTTTCGGCCAGCCAACGCAAAGAATTTTCATGGGTTCACAGAAAGTTCCGTCCCCGGTGTTGAGAAAGAGAAGCACGCGCCCGTTCCAAGCATCGCACACCGCGAGGTCAAAAAAATTGTCGCTGTTTATGTCAACCGCACAAAGCGCCGCCGGACTTTTTTTCGCGTCATAAGATCCGCTCCTGGTAAAAGTCCCGTCACCTGCGTTATTAAAAACCGTTAGAGTTCCTGAATAGTAATTCGCGACCGCTATGTCCTCGTCGCCGTCGAGGTCAAAATCACTGGAACACAGTGCTTTCGGATCCTGTCCGGAATAGTAACGCTTGCATTCGTAAAATGAATCCGATCCAGTGTTCAGGAAAACTGAAATGTGGGATATCTTTTCAGCTACGGCTATGTCCAGAAATCCGTCTCCGTCGAAATCGGCGGCAACGACGTCGAGAGTTCCGTCCCCTGCCAGAAAAGGACTGGGCTGGCTGAATGCGCCTTCCCTGTTCAATATCAGATAGACATTTTCGCCAAGAAGCTTGACGCCGGCCACAGCCAGATCCGTAAAACCGTCATTGCCGAAGTCGCCCGCGCAAACTCCGAAGGGAAACACCCCCGCTCTTATTTCCTGCCGGGTCCAGGCGGAATCAAGCGGCGTGAAAGAAAAAAGAGCGAAAAGAATCAGCGCAGTCAAGGTTCCCGCGACCGGAAATTTTCTGGTTGATTTCATCTTTAAAAAATCACTCGTAGATTTCAGACACGTCGTAGAGAATCAATTTTAAACTATCAATGTCGAAAACAGCGGCTGTTCCTCCGCTTATTCCGAGTAATTGTGAACTTTCTCCGAAACCCAGTTTAACCCTTTTCAGATAATTGCTCTGACCATCGAATATGTCTATTGCGCTATAGGCGTATTCGTCCGATGCAATATGGATTAGCAGTTTTTCCTGCTTGCTGTCGTACGATATAAAATAGAAAGGAGGCTGAGTGTCTCTTATTCTTCCTTCGAGAAATTCCCTGTATTGACCGGCTCTTTCGTACATAAGATCGATAACTTCCTGCGGAAAAGGAATCGGTTCGTAATCTACGGTGAAGCCGCTGATGGCCGAATCATCAATAGTGTACTGGTATATTGTGTAGTCTTCAGTGAACCCCCACCAAATGGTGTCGCTTTTTCCTCCTGTCAGGACTCTCATCGGCGGCGGCAGTTTTGCTTCCATAAGATTGACCTCCGTTTCGCCTTCGTATTTTTTTATGAGTTCTCCTGTGTTGACATCGCAGAACTCAATGAGGCTCTTTCCCATCAGGGGAGCGAACACCGCCACAGTATCGGAAATGTCAAAAGAAATGCTGATAACTCCGATCTGTACAGATTTCAGCAGTACGCCTTCCAGATTAAAAATCTGCAACCTTGAGCTCATCGGATCGAAAATTGCAATTTCGCCTTCATCCGTGAACTTGACGAATCCTGACTGGTTGAATGTGAATTCGCCGGGACCTTCTCCTTTGTCGCCGAAGACGGTTTTCAAAATTCCGTTCTCGTAGACAAAGCATTTGCAGAGTGAAATGTCGAGGACGGCCATGTAATCTCCGTAAAAGTCTGTCGAGCCGAAACTGAGCTGAACGAAAGAATCAGAAAAGACGGTCAGGGTCTCAGGAACAATGTAAACTGGTTCTTTCGGTTCGTAATGTAAGATAACGGTTGTTTCGTCGGTTTTACTGCACGAAATAAACGCAACTGACAGAAACGCGAACAGTGCTCTTTTTATCATCTTTTCCCCGATTTGAAAGATTTTCCGACCATTTAGATTCTTTTTTTCTGGCTCAATTTCGCGTCGTGTATGACCTCGGCGTCTCCTATCGATATTTCGCCGTTGTCTATCCTGATGTGGAATCCGCATTGCGGATTAGTGCAAACCCAAGCTTTGTACTTTATCGTCGCTCCTTCCCTGCCGTAGTCCGACAGGGGAACAAGAATTCCGGATTGGCACTTGAGGCATTTAGGCCACTGCTCCACTTTTCACCTCCTCTTCTTCATTCTTCCTAATGAGCTATACATTCAAAATATTACCAGGTAATTTTAGCAATTTATATTTTAAGTGTGAAAGAGACCCTGTCGGCTCCCCCAAGGTATCCGTAAGAGTAATGCACCGCGTCAATTGAAAAATAATTGTCTTTTCCGAGCGGTACCATTGCTCCCAGGCCGAAAGACCATCCGCTCCAGTCTCCCGTCCTCTCGACCGGCTGATATCCTCCCCTCAGAGAAAAACCTTTAAAAGCCAAATCGAGATCCGTAGGCAAAAGAGTCAGTTCGCCGCCGAAACCTGCCGAAATTTTAGAAAACTCTGAAAAACCAAGGTCCGCGCTCAATGTCGTCTTCAGAATGAACGATTCGAGATTGAGAGGCAGGACCAAAGCCGATCCAGTCCGCAATTCAGTGGGCGGAAGGTCCCGTTCGCTTATGAAAACTATGCCTGGGCCGACATTTTTAAGAGCGGCGCCGAGCCTCAGGACAGGATGCGGCACAAAAAGCACTCCTCCGTCGAGTGTGGCCGTTCTCGCGGTCCTGTTTCCGAGTTTACTCTGGATACCCCTGACGGAAACACCTCCGAAAAGGTTCTCTCCGTAAATTTCCCTGCCAAAAGACAAGATAAACATCGCATCGTAGTTGGAAAATGTGCCCGTCTCGGTTCCGTTAGCGTCTCTTCTCACATCGCTCGCGCTCAAAAACGCACCGCCTATCCCGAGCACTCCCAGAGCTTTCAGCCTTACTACAAAAGCTCCGGCGCCGTAATTGACGTCCTTGAAAAGATTTAGAAATGAAATGGTCCCGCCGAGAGCGTAAGTCTGTCCGAGTCCGGCCGGATTCCAGAATATGCAGTTGGCGTCGTCGGACACAGCGGTGTAGGCCGAACCGAGAGCGACCGGTCGCGCCCCTATTCCAATTTTTAAAAATGTACTGCCTGTGACCCCCGCGCTGAATGAAAACGCAGGCGAGCTCATCAGCAACATCAATATAGTTGTTATTGTCGCTTTTTTCATATTAGTGAATGAACGTTATCCTTCCGAAATTTCTCTCTTCCGAAAACGGTATCAATTCTATCACGTACAGATACATTCCACTGGAGACCTCGTCTCCGTATTCATTTTCTCCGTCCCAAACTGCTTCTCTCGAAACAGGTGATATCTCTGAAGGGTCGTCGAGGAGTCGAACGACTTCGCCGGCCAGGTTGAAGATTACGATTCTGAAAAGGGGAAACATGCCTTCTGCCCTGCTGCCAAGGGGTTGGTATTTAATCGTGCACACATCTCCGCCGGATCTCTTTTCAAAGGGATTCGGATAGGAAAAAACTTTGCCGAAAAGAACCGGTCCGGCCTCTATGTCGGCAAACATCAACTGCGAAGACGCGGATATGTTTCTCATTTTCACTCCGCTCGAAACGCCGTCCCACATGTTTGGAGAAGGGACATCGCGGGATCCGAGTTCAGCGGTATTACTGCTGAAAAGGTCGCCCTCGCTTCCTGACGCCGTCGTCGAAGGATCCCCGTCGGCCTTGACCAGGCAGACAAGTCTTTTTTCCGGGTCGTTGTTGTCCGGTCTCGACTCGTCAACATGCCACACGGCTATGCCTTCGTCTGGAAGAGCCGTTTCGAAAAAGCCGATTTTTGCCCTGTTCTCAAACAAAAAATACTCGCCCGTTCCCGGATGCGTGTCCGTCCAGTCAACTCCGTTTGGATTCCGGAGCACTCTCCATGTTCTGGGATATACGGTTCCTCCTGCGGCGTCCAGACTGGCCGATTTCACTATGTCGGGGACTCCCGTGACGTCTCTTTCTATTGAATCGGGAACAACCCAACCCAGAAGCATTTTTATCCACAGTGAAGGATGGGCGGGTCTTGTCCCGGGCTGTTCTCCTGAAAGCCTGTTCCAGCTTCCGGCGTCCATAAGTTCGAATTTGCCGACGACAGAGTTGCCGTCGTCGGTGTTGTAAAGGTCTGGCGCCCCGAGAACGTGACAGAATTCATGGCAAAAAACGCCGACCGTGACGAGTGAGCCGTCTTCGTTCATTTCTGGCTCCATTGAATATACTCCGAGGGTGCATCCGTTTGAAATTATGTAAGGGCAGGCAGGGTCGTAATTGTCTCTAATGAGCTCACAGAGCTCCCTCGCATCCGCCTTGTGCGACCATATATCAAATGTGTCGCCCGTCTGTTCTGCGCCGGGTCCTGCGTGAACTACAAAAAGCCCGTGCGCAACCTTGTCTCCGTCCGGATCGAGAATGTTGAG
>JAFGSQ010000037.1 GCA_016934535.1 candidate division WOR-3 bacterium | reverse complement strand
TTTTCCTTCACGAAGTGAAGAAAATCATAAAGAAATATTTCTTTATAAAATTTGTATCACAAATTTTATAACTTCGTGGTAGAAATTAGATTTTGATTTGGATGAGATAGTTTAAAAAAAGGCGCTGAATGGGTCAGCGCCATAAATAAAATCTGAATGTTAAAGATTAAATATCTTTTTGAGCTTTTTTCTCCTGTTTCATTTTTCTTTTTTCTTTTTTCGTGAATTTGGGTTCTTTCTTGGCCTCTTTCTGGCCTTTGTCTTTCTTTCCTTTTGTTCCCATAATATTCTCCTTTCTATATAAATTATCTTTTTTGTTTTGATTTATGTCAATAGTTCTGTGAAAACAATGAATTCGATATTTGAATCGAATATTCAAATATCATAACAAGAATAAACGCAAAGAATAAATTAAGTTAACCAAAAATGAACAAGAATAAATACAAATAAGTTAACCACGAATCCGATTTTTCATCATAGATGAAAATATCGTGACAAGAATGATCACGAATAAGAGCAAAGAATAAATTTAGTTAACCACATAAATAAAACCCATCATAACAGGCGGATTAATTTTTCAGGACATGTTTGCGATTTTGTATTAAAATTCTTGAAACATGAAGATAAAAAAACTTTCAATAAATGGGCTGATTCTCGCCGAACTCGACAAATTCGAGGACGCGAGGGGGAGTTTTTTCGAAATATTCAATTCGGCTAAAGCTCCATTTCCTGATTTCGAAGAAATCAAACAGATCAATTATTCTTATTCGATTAAAAACGCTTTGCGGGGACTCCATTACCAGATTGAACCCCACAGTCAGTCAAAACTGATACACGTCGTCGAGGGTAAGATTTTCGACGTCGCAGTTGATATCAGACTGAAATCTCCTACTTTCAAAAACTGGACAAGCGCGGTCCTCGACTCTTCTAATCCCGAAATATTTTACATACCAAAAGGTTTCGCCCACGGATTCTGCGTTTTGAGCGAAACGGCAAAAGTTGTCTACTGCGTTTCCGGCAATTATAACGTGTCTTGCGAAAGAGGGATCTCATTTGACGACCCCGAACTCGGCATTCCATGGCCGAACGGACCTCACGTGATGTCGGAAAAAGACAGAACGCTTCCTCTTTTATCAAATATTATAGATTTTTTCTGAAAGTTTTTTCTCAAGCGAGAGGAAGAAGTATTCTGAATTCTGTGCCTGAATTGATTTCTGATCTGACTGAAATACTGCCTTTGTGAAAGATCACAAGTTTTTTCGCTATGACAAGACCCAGCCACGCGCTTTTTTCTCCCCTCGTGCCGTTTCTCGAAGACGGAAGAAATTTTTCGCCGATAGAAGGAATGTATTCAGAAAGAGTCCCGAGTCCGTTATCTTTAACCGTCAGGACTGCGTTCCCGGATTTATGCGAGATCTCAATTTCAATAATTCCGCCAGGTTCAGTGTATTTTATGGAGTTCTCCAGAACATTTTCAATTATCTCTATAAACGCGGACTCGTCAATAAAAACCTCTGCACGGACGGTTTTTACCGAAAGCTTTAAACTAATGTTTTTTTTCTGCGCGGTCTTTTCAAACAACGGAAAATGCTTTTCGAGGCAGACCGGGATGTCTTTTTTTGTGAGTTTCAAAGAAAAAGACGGCTCTTCAAGATGAGACAGCCTGGTTATCCTTTCAATCAAACCGAGAGAATCTTTTACCGTTTCGCTTATGGATTTGATGTATTTGCAGCTGTCTCCGGAGTCTTCGTTCTTCTTCGCGGACATCAGTTCGATCGCTGAATTTATTGAATCCATGCTCTCCTTGAGGTCTTTGGAAATAAAACCGAAGAGATTTTCCTTGACCTGAATCACCTTTGCAAGTTCTTCGTAAACTTTATTCAATTCCACCTGATGAAGATCTATTTTCTTTTTCGCTTTTTCAAGCTCCAGGTTTTTTTCTTTGAAGATTTTATTTTCTCTCTCTATCTTGTCTATTTCGTGGTTCAGTTCTATGTCAATTATTTTTGTTTTCTTTTCGTTGTCGTTTATCACTTCCTGAATTTTGTAGTATTCTATTAAAAGCTTGTACGCTTTGTCGAAGTCGCCGAGTTTCTTGCATATTTCAGAAAGGTCTTTAACTATCTCGTTTTTGTGATACGGCATGTCTATTCCCGATGAATAAGCGTAAGCCTTTTCAAAGTAATCACGGGCTTTCTGATTGTCTCCGATTTCAACGTATACAGCTCCTATTGCGTGATTTATTGTTGCAAGATCTTTTTTGTCACCCGTTTTTTTTCTTTCTTCGAGAGATTTATTAAGCAAATTCAGGGATTCTGAAAAATTTCCGATGCCTTGATAAGCTTTCCCGAGATTTAGCATCACCGAAGACAGACCTCTGGTGTCGTTTATTTTTTGTTTTATCTTTATGCTTTTTTCAAAATATTCCAATGATTCTTTGAAATCGTTTGTCTCGCACAACGTAGTCCCAATGTTCATGTAAAGGTCTGAAAGTATTTGATCGTCGCCTGCATTTTCCATCGTTTTAAGCGATTTTTCGAAATAGTTGTTGGCTTTATCAATATCGCCGCTTCTGAGGTAGAGAATTCCTATGTTGTTGCATATACCGGAAAGGCTTCTGTAATCACCTGTGTATTCACTGCAGTTCAGCGCCTTGAAAAGACATTCGAGGGCGTTGTCGTATCTCAGGATTTCTATGTAGACTATTGAAAGATTATTCAGAGTGGCTGATATCTTATCCGGGTCGTCGAGGCTTTCTCTCAGAGTCAAAGCGTTAAGGTAGTTCTCGATGGATTTTTCGTAGTTCTTAATGCTGTAATATATTCTCCCCGTGATATGATAGACAGTCGCGAGAGCGTCGTCGTTCCTGTCTTCGATTGCCATCGTCAGAGCCCTGTCGAGAGTCTGCAGGCTCAGGTGGTAATTTCTGTTTTTTTCATGGTAAGCGACAAGCTCTATAAGCATAGAAATCTTTTTTTTGGGATCGTCGCTTTTTGAAATTTTCTGCTCAAGTACTTTGGGATTTAATTCGGAAATATCGGAGGTAGACCTGTTTTTTTCTTTCAATACACCCTTCCGGTGAATCCGTTTTTGCTTGCGTGGATATATTGCATTCAGGTATTTTCAAAGTCAATTACAATATTTTTCCTCGCGCCGTCGAATCTACTGTATTTTACCGACGAGCTGTCGAACATCTTTTTTGCGGCAATCGTCTGGTCGGATTCGGCGTATTTGTCTGAAAGATAAATGACTTCCTTTATTCCCGACTGTATTATAACTTTGGCGCATTCGTTGCACGGAAAAAGACCGACGTATATTCTGCAGTCGTATAGTTCGACGCTTATTTTATTTATGACGGCGTTTAATTCGGCGTGACACACGTAAGGATATTTTGTGTCGAGAAAGTCCCCCTCTCTCTCCCATGGAAAATCGTCATCGGAACATCCGAGGGGAAATCCGTTGTAACCGACGCCGACAATTTTGTTTCTTGAGTTGACTATGCAGGCGCCAACCTGCGTCGAGGGGTCTTTGCTTCTTTTTGCAGAAAGTATTGCTACGCCCATGAAATATTCATCCCAGGTCAGATAATCATTTCTTTTTTCCGACTGCATTATTTTTCCTTTCCAAAAATCGTTTTATCTCCATGCTTCTTTTAATGTGGTCGCGAGTCGGCCGGATCTTGATCAATTCCTTCAAGTGTCTTTGAGCCGAGGAATAAAGAAATTTATCTACTTTTTCCGGATTATTTTCGGCTGATCCGTCCGTTTTTTTTGCTGACGCGATGGTTTTTATGCTCTCTAAAAATTCTTTGTCTTTGGCCAGCAAAACAGCTTCACCGGTTTTGACAATAGATGAATAAGTTTTAGCCATTTCATGAAGGATGTCAGCCCTGTTTTTTAAAGTCATTTCCCTGTCGGACAAAAGAGCCAAGCGATAAATAGAATTCTTCTTTTCCGACGGCGATGATTTTTTCAGACGCGTTATCTTCGACAGCAAGACCTGGGCCGTGATGTCAGCTTCGTCTTTATCTGAAAGCTCAAGTATACAGTTAACAATTCTTGAGGCCGGTTTCAGCCTTCCTCTGGAAATCTCAGCGTCCGCCTGCAGAAGATGTATATCTTTAACGAATTTGCCGTGTTTCAGCTCACTTGCAATATTTTCTGCTTTTTTCAAATATTTTAATGCCAGGTCAATTTCACCAGTTTTTACGCTCACTATCCCGAGATTTATCATGGCGTACATAAGATTCCACTGGACACCCGTTTTTTTAGCCTCTCGAAGTTGTTCTTCAAGAAATTTTAATGCTTTTTTGTTCTGACCCATATCTATGTATGCTATTCCGATGTTGCCGAGAGAGGAAAAAACGCCGATCTGTTCTCCAATGGCTTCCGAGATGTCCTTGCTTTTTTTGAAATATCCGATGGCTTCGATGTAGTTCCCTTTCTGGTAATACAGCTGTCCCATGCTTCTTAAAATGAAGGCTTTGCCTTTTTCGTCCATGAGCGAATTCGCCATCGATAGAGAATCCTTGAAATATTTGCGTGCCGTTTTCAGCTCTCCCAACTGCATTTTCAGAAGGCCGATGTTGGCTGTCACCTGCTGTGTCTCGGCTTTATCGCCGAGTTCTTTCGCGACGGATAGTTTGAGATTGTAAAGTCTTTCGGCTTCAGTCAGATTTCCGGTGTCTTTGTTGAGAACTCCGAGATTGCCGTAAGTTTTCGAAAGTTCCACCCTGTCACCGAGCTCTTTAACTACCTTCAAATTTTCTTCGAGGCATTCCTTCGCTTTCTCGTATTTACCCTGCATCGCAAAAGCGAGCCCCATGTTTCCGACTGCCCGGGCGTAAAGCCTCTTGTCCTGAATTCTCTGAGCCATTTCGAGCTGTTTCTCGAAAGCCTGCATGGCTTTGTCCATGAAACCCTGTCTCCAGAAGACGACTCCCTGATCGAGCATGACCTGAGAAAGGCCTCTTTCATCTGAAATCCTTTCGTAAATAATCCTCTGTGATTCGTAGTATTCGAGAGCTCCGGCGTAATCTCCCTGACTTGTCATCAAAAAGCCGAGGTCTCCGTAAACCTGCGCAAGTTCTTTGTCGCAGTGATTGTCTAAAAAATATTTTTCGGCTTCTTTCAGTATTTTCTGGGCTTCGTTGTATTCACCTTTGTTTAAAAGATGCCTGCCCAAGTTGCGTAGCGCCAAAGAATGAGAGTGACTGTCCCCTTTTTTTGATGATAAACTCAAGGCAAATCTGTAATATTGTTCGGCCTTCTGCCAATTTCCAAGAAATCTTTCAATTTCAGCGGCTCTGATGAGGACTGACTCAAATTTCAGGTCTGCATCGACAAGTTTCATTTTCCGATCAATCTCTTCGGCCTTTTCATCGTTGATTTCATCCGACAAAATGGCGTTATCTCCGGAAAAAGCCACCGAGGTAACAAGTTTCCCGTAATATACTGAGGCGTCAGAATAACGGTATTTTGAAGATAATTTTTCGGCTGATTTGTAAAGGTAATAAAGCCGTTTTGCTTCGTTTTCCGCGTGTTCGAAATGATAGGACAACTCTTCGAATCTGTCTTCGAGATCACTTGAATAAACGATCTCAATCGTCTCTCCCGCTTTTTCGTGAAGCGATTTTAAATCCTTTTTCAACTGCATGCGGTAAACGCACTCTCGTATCATCGCGTGTAAAAAAGCGTAAAAACTCGCCGAGAGGGGCGCCCATATTGCTTCGTTTTCGCCTTCTTCGAGAAACGGCGAAATGTCGCCGAGTTCCGTCACCTTTGAGAGTACGAGGGTTTCGAAGTCTTTGCCGAGGACTGAAGCGGCTTTAATCAGACCCTTCAGCTTGAATTTCAAAAGGTCCAATCTTGAAATTATAAGTGAATTGATGTTGGACGGAAATTCGATTTCTTCAGTATCCAAACTGCTCTCGGTGGACAAACTGCCCTTGTTTTTCAAAAAAAGGAGTATCTGTTCCATGAAAAGCGGATTACCTTCGGTGATATCAATTATCTTTTCCACGACATAATCCGGAACCGAGTTTTCGTTTCCAGAAAGTTCTTTCAGCCTTCCCGAAATATAAGCATGGGAGTCTTCCCTTCCGAAAGAGTTCAGTGATATTTTATAAATTTTTTCAGAAAGTATTTCGTACGGAGGGACGGTTTTACCCGCAACAATCCTGTAGGACAACAGAACGCAGAGAGGTGTGAACTCTGCGTCCGCAATTATGTAGTTGAGCAGTTTGAGCGAGTCAGTGTCGATCCAGTTGGTGTCTTCGATTTCAATGACGAGCGGTTTAATCGAAGCGTAAGAACGAAAAAAGTTCCTCAGGGAATTTAACGTGTTGTCATAAACGGCTTTCGCGTCGTACAGAGAATATATCTGAGACCCCTGTTCAAATCCGAGAAGAGCGTAAAAGAAAACACGGCCGAACTCCAGATCAGATCTCGCATTTTCATCTTTCAATTCCGATTTCAGCGAATCATACGCCATGTCAAAAGCCGATATTTTTTCTTCGTCTGAACAGTATTCCGGCCGCTCTGCGAACTTTCTTATAAAATCAGTAAACGGATGAAAACTGTTCGCCATAAGGTCGTCGCAATTCATGCTGAACCAATTCACATCGCTTTCAGAAAGCACAATATTTTTGATGTGTCTCAAAAATCTCGTTTTGCCGACTCCCGCGGATCCTTCCACCAGAACCACTCCCGCAAAGCGTTTTTCGAACATCGGATAAAGTATTTTCTTCAGTCTTTCCGTCTCATCCCTTCTCGATATGAAAGGACCTTCGAAATTTTCACCCTGTGAAAACGTTTTACCCCTGTCAATAGAACAGACACGAATCACATTTTTTTCAAATCCTTTCAGAACTTCATTTCTTTCACCGACGACAGTGCAATAGCGGCAGACGTCTCCTATCATGCTTTTATCAACAGATATCTCGCCCCATCCGGACACCTGCGATATCCTCGCCGCAAGATTGACAACAGAACCGAGAACAGTGTATTCCGACCTTTTTTCACTGCCAATGAAACCGGCGTATACCGTGCCGGAGGTCATTCCTATCCTGGCTTTTCCTCCGAGAGCGTCCATTGTGTCCAGGGCGAAGTTGCAGGCTCTCTTTGCCATATTTTCCAAACCCAACGGAGCGCCGAAAACGACAAGAATTACCCATCCCTTGTCCCCGAAGTCTATTTTGTTGAAATAACCCGAATATTTTGACGCGGTTTCAATGATTTTTCCTATATTTTCGTCGTTGACTGAGTTTTCTTCTACAAAAATAAAACATGGTATGACTCCGCGGAATTCGCCTGAGACGCTTGTCTTTAAAAGGTTTTCAGAAAAAAACCTTTTCATCGGCGCAGTTTCAAGATCAAACGGTTTTTTCTTGACGTCCACACTGGCAATCTTTTTTATCCTGGAAACTGCGTTTTTAGCGTAAAAGATACCGTCTTCTGCTGTGGCGGCGTCCAAGGCGACGAGACCACAGGAATCGACGAGAGCTCTGTCGAGCGCCACGGCTCCCGGAGAAGAGTTTCTGACAAGATCGTTGCTTTTTTTCAGGGGATCTCCGTAGAAAAAAAAAGTCGCCCAGCTGCGGCTCTCTATAATTCGCCAGAATACGCTTCCTCTTGAAAGCCCGACTTTTACAGAAAACTTGAAATCGCCGAATTTTGTTTTTATTTCACCGGTTTCGGAAAGCGACGTTATTATTCTTCCTGAAACATCCAAAATTTCTTTGACGCCGACCGAGTTTTCAGGAAAAAGCGACGTAAAAGAATCTCCCGCGAAGGAAGATACGAATCCTCCGTAAACATCAATAATATCAATCACTGGCGTGAATATTCTGTTTATTGCGTCGGAGATTATTTCCGAACCCGCGCCGGATTTTTCAGAAAGAGACTCGGTTATGGAAGTGAAGCCCGCTATATCGGCAGTCAGTACGAACGAATTGAAACGACCTTCTTTTCTGCCTTCACAATAGCGTTCGCATATCATTTCAGGGACCAGAATTCTCATTTTCAATCCGCGTTTACAATGTTTGAAAAACCGGAGCCACGATAAAGATTATCACACATTCAGACATACCGAAACCCCTGGAATGGTGAATCACAAAAAGTAGTACAAACTGTAAAACCCGGCGTAAGCGAATATGATATGTTTCGGTATTCTGCCAACAAGGCTGTACAAAAGGAACTTCCAAAGAGGATACCTCAACATGCCCGATACTATCCCCGCTACATCAAAAAGGGGGTTGGGAATGAAAGCCAGGACGACAATCGTCAGACCGCCCCATTTTTTCATCCAACCTGATATTTTTCTGTACTTTTCTCCGTCTTCGACAGCTATCCTGCCGCCGTATCCGAGAAGGTATCCGGTTATCTCACCGGCTGCGGAACCGACGCCTGATACCACCCCGACTAAAACGGGATTCAGGACCGCTCCGAAGGTAAAAACCAGAAAAAGTCCGGGGACTGGAAGTATTATACTCGCCGAGCTGAGAACGGAGATGAGAAAAAGACCTGCGTAACCGTAATCCTTCAGATATTCAATTCTGTTCCTGAAAATCAAAATGAGAACGCTCAATGCGACGACAATAATTATCAATGATATCTGAAATATTTTCTGTCTCGCAGAGACGTTTTTTAAATAGTGTTTCATCCGCCCGGATTAAGGGACAAAAATCCCTCTGCTGCCGTCGCTTTCGAAATGCACTTTTTCACCGCCGGGACTGAGATAAGGCTGAAAGCTTATCCTGTTGAGCCAGTCTATTCTCCTTCTCACCGAAACCGAGTCCACGAGAAAATACGGCTGAAAATGCATGTTGAAGACAGGGTGTACGGTCACTGAGTCGAGATCGAGGGAATCCGACAGATAGATTCTTACGAACAGTCCGAAGTCTTTTTTACAGTAAGAGTTTTCGACCGTTGACATGTCGCGCGCGCCGAGCATAAGGAAGTTTCCGAGACTGTAGAAGGCTATTCTTCCGTCGTTGTATTCGACGCCCTGAACTATGTGAGGGTGCGTGCCGACGACGAGATCTATCTTGTATTCGTCGAGAGCTTTTCTGAAGACCGATGTCTGTATCTGAGTCACAAATTCGTTTCTCTCAAGACCGGCGTGAACGGCAAGTATTCTGTAATCGGCTTCGGCCACAGACAATTCCTGAAGTACTCTGTCGCAGAATGAAGTCAGAGCGACACCTGCTCCGTACCTCGTCGCCGGCAGACCGGAAATGCCTATGCTCGAAAACGCGAACGTGTGACCTTTTACCTCAAAAACAGACGGTTTGACAGATTCTTCATAATTTTTCCCGGCGCCTGCGAAAGAAAACGTGAAATCCGACTGCAGTGCCGAAATGTTATCAATGGTCTGGATTATACCCTGGGCACCGTAATCTTCCATGTGGTTGTTTGCAAGACCGAAAAGGTTGAAGCCTAACCCGAGAAGGTGACGAAAAGCGTTGGTGTGCATCCTGAAACAAAAACTCTTGTCTGCATGTCTGAGAGTATTGTCGTTCAGAACTACGGTTTCGAGATTGCAGTAGTTAATGTCTCCGTTGATTTGTCCTTTTATGGAGTCGCTGAAGACGGAAAAAGTGAGGACTCCCCTGCTCGAAACCGCACCACCTGAGTCAACGTAAGTTTTCGACGCCGACATGTTTATATCTCCGGCCAAAGTTATCACAACAGACCTGTCTGGAGCTTCTACTGTGACCTGCCTGAAACCGAATTTATCGTAAATGTAGTCATCGGTTATCAGAACCGGATCGAAAAACACCCTTTGACTGCAAAGCAGAGACAGCAGTATGATCATGTTCATTTAATTTCCCCTCGTTTTTTCCGGATTATCATCTGCTCAAACTCTCGAAAATTCGCTTTTCATAATCCGGCAGGTCGTCAAAACCCGGCGACGAGCCCCAAATGAAAATATAAGTTCTGCCTCTGTTTCTTTTCAGCGTGCTTATCATGTCGATTATGCCGTATGCCGTAACGTGAATACAACCCTTCGAACCTTCATCTTCGCCAGCCTCTTCTTCCTCAGAAAGGCCGAAGCCGTGGACAATGACACCTCTCAACAGAGGGTTGTTCTGACCCAGTGTCTCCTCGTATATGGACCTTCCGTTTTTAATGACGTTGACGAGAAGAATTTTTCCTGTCGTTATTTCGCCCGGATGAGTCGAGCTGAGGTTTGTATATTTTTCCTGCGCGAGATAATAATCTCCGAAAACGTAAAATCCCGTCGGAGTCCTGCCCGATCTTCTTAGAAAACCGAAACCGAGGCGGCCCGTTCTGACCGGGTAAACACTTTCGATTTCAAAAATCACTTCTTCTCCGTCAACTTTGTAAGGAATGCCGTAAACGAGTCTCTGGACCGACACGCCTTCGTCGTCACCTCTTTTTTGTCCTAAGCGGGGAGACTCAGGAGTCTCCGGAAGATATTCGGCGGGATCTATGTAATAAAGATGCCCCTCTCTCGAAAGCTCACACCTGTCGCAGTGGATTTTCAGTGCCGACAGAACGGTTGAAATCCTTTCGCCGACTTCAGAAGAAACCGCTATGTTCCCCTGCAAACCGAATGTCATAATCAAAAAAAACAAAGTCAAATCAGTTTCTTTGTCTTATCAGTCTGCCTTCGGCGAATACGGCGCGGGGATAAGCTGAAAAATGCAAGGGATCATTGTCCCACACGACGAGGCTGGCGAGTTTTCCGGTCTCCACGGTTCCGAGAGTTTCTTCAACTCCGAGAATTTCCGCGTTGTTTTTTGTTATTATTCCTATCGCCTTTTCCTCAGTCATGCCGTATATCATGAAATACTTGAGACTGTCCCTGAGAGAGCCTGTCATAATGACGGGATGATCCGTCATCAAACCGTAAAAAGCCTTCGATTCCATCAGCAGTTTTACATTCTGGTAATACGAATGTTTGAGTTCAACCTTGTACGAGAATGAGTTCAGCGGTCCATACACTATCGGAATACCGTTTTCAGCGAGTTCATCGAATATTTCTTTGTGAAAAACGTTGCCGAGATGGTCCGCCGTCGCTTTAATTTTGTATTTTTTTACAAGGTCTATGAGATAAAGGGCGTCGTCCTCTTTGTGAACGTGGACTTTGACAGTCTTCTTCCCGTCGAGGATTTTTAGGATCTCTTTTTCGGCTGAGGAAAGTTCGAGCTCAAAAGCTTTTTCTATTCTCGCCGTCTCTTCTTTCGCCTCGTCTCCGGTTATTTTTTTTTCGGAAAGCGATCTCGACAACGCCGATTTTTCTTTTTCGGCGGCTACTCCGGCCTTCTCTCTCTTGCAAAGCACTTCGTCGAATTTGCTTTCAAGCATGGCGTAGATTCCCATCCTTGTGTTGGGTCTTTCGCCTTTCCACTGACCTGTAGAACGGGGATTGTATCCGAGAGCCATTTTGTAACCGTACTCTTTAAAGAGTCCTTCTCCCCTGTTCTGAGCGAAATTTCTTATAACGACTGCTTTTCCGCCGAGAAGATTCCCGCTGCCGGGGACAACACAGCTGTAAAGTACACCGAAATCCACAGCGTCAGAAAAAGCCCTGTCGTCGAAATAAATGCTGTTGTAAGGATCGTTGAGAGGAAGGAATTGCGAGGTTATGTCGTTGGTCTCTTCTTCGTCTCCGGGTTCACCCTCCCTGGCCATTCCGATGTGAGAATGGGCGTCTATGAAAGACGGAGTTACTATTCCTGAAATATCAGCTCTGGCGGAACTTTTTGAGATATCGGTGATTTTGTCTTTTTCGATCACCACATTCACGTCATCAATTTTCTTTATGCCGTCGAATAGAGTCTCGGCGTGAATTACTGTTCTTTGTTTTTCGGGCACGAGCAACCTCCGGTTTTTTTTAAAGTTCTCCCCAGCCTGCGTAAAATTCAAAAAATGGTCCTGATATATCCATGGACGGGCCTCCTTCGACATTGAAAGAAGGGGTTTCCCAGGAAAAACAATAAGGAGTGAAACGATAACCAAAATTACCCCCGAGCACTATTCCCGATTTTTCAGAGACGCACTTCAGAGGGCCAATAAGCAAATCAGTTCCTATTGATAAAGACACGCTGAAAATTTTGCCGGAAAATTCAATTCCTCTTTCGGGAAAAAGTAAAAGAGAATCAAATCCGGTCTTTTCGGCATCAAATATCTTCAATCTGACATCATTGATCCCGGCTCCGAAAAGCAAATAAAAATCCGCATTTTCGCTTTTTTTAAATACATAACCAAATTGACTTTCGGCGTATATCCATTCAGCGCTGACGCTGATCGTTCTGCCTCCTTCAGCGTTCTTCTGAGGCAGATATTTTCTCCCGGCAAGTCTGAGGATGTACCTGTCGCCGACTTTGTAGTGATAACCTATCCCGTAAGAATAAAAGCGCTGACAGAATTCAGGATAGCCGAATTTTCTCAAAGAGGTGTTGAGTTCTGACATCTCAGCCCTGTTGTATCCGCCGAGCAGATATACGTAACTTTTTTTCTCAATCTTTTCAATTAAAGGTAATTGAGCGCTTGACACGACTGAGAAAAGAATAGTTATAAAGTAAATTGCCCCAGTTTTTTTCATTGATTTGCCGATCTTATGATTTCAATTTAAAGGTAAATTCTATTTCAAGTGACTTGAAAAAACAAAGGGAATGTCAATGTTTTTTTTTAAAATTCTTTTTTTTTCTTCTTTTGTCCGCGCTCATTTTCTTCCATTTGCTTTCGTAAGGGAATTCGTCCGAAGTTTTTCTGTCTCTGATCTTTACTCTCTTTTTTCTGCCGTCTTCAAAATCGTCCGCTTCCAAAAATTCATTGGAGTCGTCGCCGCTGAATTCATCAGCTTTTTGGCCGCTCAGCTCAGAACCAAAAAACATTTCCTTTCTCCGTGTGTTCCATGATTGTTGTACATTTTAAGCCTAAACGAAAGAGGTTCTCCTCGTGGAGAACCTCTCAAGAAAAAAACAGCAAACATCAAAACCCTGTCAGCGGCGCCGAGATAACCAGCAAATGCTATTCGAGCCGCTTGTTTTCACAGAGATTCCTGATCTCCGAAATAACTAGTGTTATTTCTTTTTGGCTTTCGCTGCCGGTTTTTTCGCCGCGGCTTTTTTCACTGTTTTCTTGGCCGCCGGTTTAGCTGTTTTGCAAGTCTTCTTCGCCGTTGTCGCTTTCTTCTTTACTGCCATTTTTGCCTCCATTTGATGTTAACTATATTACTTATAACATTTTTAAAAAAAATGTCAATAATAATTATTCATAAAGGCATACAAACGGAGTTCGTTAGAAATACATATACAATGAATGTATATTTTAAGATGCCTCAGAATGCCTGTCGTCATTGGCTAAATATCTCGATACTACATAAAATAAGGGCCGGATAAGTGTTTTTCTCGCCACTGTTCTGAGAACATCAGATTTCTCAATAGTTTTGGCGACCGGAGGGCCCACAATGTTGTATAATGAAACAAAAGTTCTCCCACATAAAGTTTTTATCAGAAAATCATCCCGCCATCTTGAAAGGCATAAAACAGTGTCTGAATTCTCACCCTCGCAGGCAGTGACTACAAAACATTTTTCCTTTTTTCCTTTGAACGTAGCCGGGTCTATCTTGAGTTCTCTGAGCGCTTCCGTTACTGCCGGTTCTGTTTTCATAGGTTCAGTGAAATTGTAATTTTCGACGAGCATTTTTACGCCCTTGTCTTCGCCGAGTTTATAGAGAGCCACTGCGGCTCTCGTCCACACTATATACGATTCGTCGGAATACATTTCTTTTGTTAGATAAGGAACCGCCTCCTTGTATTCCATTTCTCCGAGCGCGTCGCATGCGGCCTGCCTGACGTATTTGTTTTCATCGCTCAAAAGGCCCATGACTGGTCCGAGCATTTTTTTCGACTGAACGTAGGCAGCGGCTTTTGCTATCGTAATCCTGTCGAGATAATCCGAGCTTGTCACGTTCTTGAGAAACTCGCCCAGCAGTTTTTCATCCGTTCCGAATTTTATGTATATAGTTTTTTTTTCTTTTTCGGATCCGTATTTGAGTACGTTGAAGATAGCGCCGATATCATTTTCCATATTACCTCCAGTTGTTAATATTTATTTCAACCGTCATTTCTTCTTTTCTGTCTTCGCAAAACCAGCGTCCGGCTGATATTATGACCGACTGCATGTTCTTTTCAAATCCGCTTTCGCTGAGATTAACAGAATAAGCAGGCGTTAAAAGCCAATCTGCTGATACGGAGGAAGACATCGTCAATACTGATCCAACCACTTCATCGGTAAATTTCAAAGCATTTCCATTGAATTCGGTTCTGTCTCCGGGAAAGGCTGATTTTTCGCCGTTACCGAAAGAGAAACGCCTCTTCTCGCTGAAGGCTTCGGGCACGAGAAGGCAAATATAACACCTGAAATAAAGACAGGCATCCGAAAGGTTTTCGAGTGAATAAAAGGACATGATTCTCTTTGAATTTGCCGTCAAAATTTTTGTATTTTTAATAGAAAATTTTTCGGTCATATCTTTTTCGAAATCGAATATCCAGTTATCACCTTCTTTTTTAGTCGAGCAATCTCTGAAGGATTTTCTGCTGTCAAAAATCACTCCATCTCTGAACGGGTCTTCGTTCTCTTTGCCGAGAGAGACAAGATCGAAAAAAATCCCCTGCGAATCGGTGTCAAAATAGAGGAATTGTGCGGCATCCCGGTCCCTGTAAAGATATTTGTCGTGTATGGTCGCAACTCCACTGTCGTTATCTTCCGGCAAGGTCTTCATGTGTCTGTGATAAGCTTCCTCTTTTCGTGTAAGACAGTTGGCAAAATTGAACATGACGTCCCTGTCGCTGAGCTCTGTTATCATTCCTCCTTTGAAAGGATCTATCACGGCCGTGATTTTCGAATCGTGATAAAGCAATTCATCCCTGCCGTCGGAGTTGATATCTACGGCTGATAATTTAGACCAGTCCGATCCTTCTTTTGTTTCCGCAAAATGAATTTTCTCGGCCGACAGAAGATTTTTGTAGAGGCTTTCTCTGAGGTGCGGCAGGTATATCCCTCCGAATATACCGTGCCAATATCCGCAATTGCACTGTGCTCTCCAAATACATTTCCTTTTTTCGTCTGGCCGGCAGTCATCGTCGAGCGATGATTCGGAAATCAACGCGACTCTCTTGTTCAGCTGATTGGATTCCGGATACTTCGACAGGTAATTTCTCCAAAATCCGCCTCTTAAAAATCCTTCGTATTTCTCGTTATTTCCGTTTTTTTTCACATTCTCAGAAAAAGTTTCAATATCAATCCTCGCTTCGGTGGGCAGGCACCACTGAGTCAGTTCAAAATATGAACAAGCCGGAAAATAGGTCAATCCTGCCGGAGAAAGTTTCGCCACCGCTTGCGAAGGCAGTATCATCTCAATTTCGGGATCTTCAGAAATGGCTCTGAAAAAGTTTTCAAGCCAGCTTCCTGTATATACGTGTTGAAAAGTTCCGGGCCACGTTCCGAATTTTTCCCCGTCGTCGAACAAAACGGCAAGAGAATCTCCATTGAGATTTTTCGGCGCCGATTTTACAAGTCTTACGGCCTCTTCGACCTGGTGAAACGGAATGGCGTATCTCAGGTCTTTCGAAATCGGGAAGACGTTTATTTTTTTATTCTGATCTTCACTGACGTGATATCCGCCAAGTCTGTCTTCAGCGACACCGGCTCCGAAAAAATGAAAATCGTCGAGAAATGTGAAATTCATTCCGGCGTCGTAGAGCAAGGAAGGTAGATGCGGCTCCCACGCTCTTTCAGCGAGCCATAATCCTTTCGGTTTAACGCCAAATCTTTCAAATATCCACCCGTTCATGTATTTTATCTGTCCCAGCGCGTCCCATCTGGGTATGGCGGGAAGTATGGGCTCGTAAAATCCCCCCGAAATAATTTCGATTCTTTCCTGGGAGGAGAAAGATGCGAGGTTATTTAAAAACTCCGGATTGTTTTCTTCGGCCCATTCGAGAAGAGGACCGGAATAATGCAACGCGACTTTTATTCTGTCGAATTTTTTCATCATTTCTATGAAGGGTTCGTAGGCCATTTTAAAATTCTCTTCGAAAACGAACCCGAAATTTCCAACGGGCTGATGGCAGTGAAGTCCGAGAATGAAATAATTTTTTGGCAAAGCTTCAAAACCTTTCAAGAGTGTCGTCAATTATCGGCGCTGTGAAGGTATCAGTCAGAACCGCAGTCGTCTCAGGCTGTGTTTCAACCGGAAAAATGACTTCAGTATTATCTACGGCAGTGTCTGATTCGCCTGGCGGGTCTGTATGAACAGTTTCAGCGGAAATTATCCCTGAAGTTTGTAAAGTTTCGGGCAATACAGTCAGGACGGCTGCCGATTCGACGTCATTTGAACTGTCTTCATGTTCCGACAAAATCAGGTTTGAAGTGTCGGGAAACTCATGGAGTGATTCCAGATGTCCGGGGTGATTTTCGTTCATTCTGACCCACGGCGGTTGTGCCAGACCCAATACAAAACCGGATATGAAAACGGCAAGGAAAAAAAGAGTAATTATTACTTTTTTTTTCAAGTTCCGCCTTCAGGTTTAATTTGTTTTATCGGGGTGATTGGATTTGAACCAACGACCCCCTGCTCCCAAAGCAGGTGCGCTTCCAACTGCGCCACACCCCGAATAAAAGCATTTTAAACGCCCAAAATCCGAAGGTCAACGGATTTCAGCCACCGAGAAAACGCTTCAAGAGCTTTTGCCCTGTGGCTGATCTTGTTTTTTAATTCCTCAGGCATTTCAGCGAAACTCACGCCGTGTCCATTTGGTACAAACACGGGATCGTACCCGAATCCTTTATTTCCCGAGGGAAAAAACGATATAAAGCCTTCGATTTCGCCCCTGAAGAAAAAACTTTCTTTTAAAAAAGTGTATAAACATATCACACAAACGAATTTTGCTCTTCTGTCGCTTTGGTCTTTGAGGTTTTCAAGAAGCAACCTGACGTTGTCCTCGTAGGAAGCTTTTTCGCCGGCGTATCTTGCCGAATAAATTCCCGGTTCACCGGAAAGAGCGGAAATTTCGAGTCCGGTGTCGTCCGCCAGGGCGCTCATTCCAGCCCAAAGCGAAAAGGCGCGGGCTTTCTTAAGCGAATTCTCTTCGTAAGAAAATCCATCCTCGACGACAAATGGCGGCGTTTCAGGCAAAGATTCGGGAAAGACGAGTTCAATCCGGTCCGAGGAGAGTACGTCAGAAATTTCTCTTCGCTTATCCCTGTTGTTTGTCGCCAGCAGAATTTTCACTAAGACGTCCTATAGCTTTTTTTAAAGAACCGATTTCTTCGACGCTGGAAATCAGTGTGCCGTGTTTCCCCTGAACGATTACTGCTTCAGACAATCCCATTGCCAGCAGAGAATCTTCCGAAAGAAGTATGGAATTTTTCACGTTTTCAACTGACACGTTTCCAATCACAACATTGCCGTCTGCGTCGGGTTTTCTCAGTCTTCTGAGCGCGAGCCAGGATCCTACGTCGTCCCAGAAAAAATCGCACGAAACACATTTGACGTTTCGGGTTTTTTCTATTATTGCTATGTCTATCGGTTGTGATTGCGCTGCCGCATAAGCTCTTTCGAGGAAAATTCCGTCTTTTGTCTTCGCGTAATTTTTTAGCAAAGATATGGATTCATCGAAATGTGGAGCGTGTTTCCTGAATGCTTCAAGCATTACGTCGGTTCTGAATACGAACATCCCTCCGTTCCAGAGGTAATTGCCTTTCTCTAAATAAGACTTCGCCGTCGCGAGGTCCGGTTTCTCCCTGAACTGAGAAACTTCGTGCGAATTATCACCTGTTTTTTTTCCGATTTCTATGTATCCGTATCCCGTGTCCGCTCTGTCCGGTTCAATTCCGAAAATGACGATGTCGCCTTTTTCTGCCAGTTCGCAGGCCTGTTCCACGCATTTTTGGAATTTAATTTCGCCTTCTATTACATGGTCCGCGGGAAAAACGCCGATGGTCGCTTTTTCGAACATCACGCAGGCAAAAGCGACAGCCATGGCAGTGTTCTTTCCCTCCGGTTCAAAAATGATCCTGTTTTCCCCGTACCCTGCTTTTTTGAGAGGCTCTTTCAGCGACGATGTTGTAAGTATCCAGGTGTCGCCAGGCGAAAGAGTTTCCAGCCTTTCATAAGTCACATCAAGCATGCTCTTTTTGTCGGCGTTCCAAAGGGTTATGAACTGCTTCGGCCTTTCGGAGGTGCTCAGAGGCCAGAACCGTTCGCCTTTGCCTCCAGCAATTATTACTGAAGTGAGTTTGACAGGGGAGTTCAATTTCCCATGTCCGCGTCGACCAAAACCATTTGAATCGAACCTACCATTATTTTAAGGCTGACGAGAACCGGTATGTGCCAGTTGTCGTTAGTGTACCAGACTTCAAGACCGTCTCTGCTGGCAAAAATAGTGGCCCCTTCTACCGTGGCTCTTGCTACAACGCACTCAAACTCCCCAAGAGGAGTGCTGACTGTTTCGGAACGGAGGACGTCTATGTATCCGGAATAATTCTTTTTTGAATCATGAATGTTTATGGGATATTTCTCGCCAACTTCGAGAGGAAGCGTTCTGGCGTAATATATGCAGGACAGGAGGTCCTGCGTGTTATCTTCAATTGGAAATTTTTCTTCGTCATACAGCGCGACGTTCAATTCCGGAATAAAAATTATCTCTCTTTCAGCCCTGTATGATCCTTCTTCGATGTGCTTTACAAATTTCCTCGAAGACAGAAGTTCAATGTCCATGAAACTCTGATAAGTGTCGTCTATCCTGAATATTTTGGAAAAATAGTCGTTCGTTCTCAGGTAACTGACAATTTTATATGTCTGTCTTCCCGACACGGTTTCGTAGCTCTGAACTACCATGACCGCTTCCCCCGCTGTAATGGCTCCGTATTGTACTGAAAATCTCAGGTTCTCCCCCACCGACCAGGGAACTTCGGCGGATAAAAGAACTGAACAAAGCATAATCGCTATCAAAAGGAATTTTTTCACTGTTACCTCCGGTTTATTTCTTTCTTGAGCATTTCCAAAATGTCCTGATGGTTTACCTGCTCGGCTTCTGCGGTAAAACTCAGGACCAGTCTGTGTTTTAAAACGTAATCAATAAAAAAGAACAAATCGTCTTCATTCGGTGTGCTTCTGTTTTCGCTTGCGGCTTTTGCTTTGGCACCGAAAATCAGATTCTGGCAAGCCCTCGTCCCCGCTCCCCAAAGTATGTATTTTGAAGCCCATTTCGGTGAAGACTTCGACGGTCTGGTCGCTCTCGAGATTTCAACCGCTTTGTTCACCAAACTCTGAGAAACGGGGATTTTCTCGACAAGCTTTTTGAATTTTTCCATTTTTTGCTTACCAAGAACAGGAGAGAAGGTGACGTCCCTTTCGGATGTGGTATCAAGCGTTATCTTCGCTTCGTCCTGGGCCGATGGATAATCCATTGTATAGCTGAACATGAATCTGTCGAGTTCGGCTTCGGGTAGAGGGTAAGTCCCTTCCTGTTCGATTGGATTTTGAGTGGCCAGAACGAAAAAAGGCGAAGGCAGAGCGTATGTTTTGCCTGAAGCGGTGACCTGCCTCTCCTGCATGGCTTCGAGCAGAGCCGCCTGCGTTTTCGGAGGAGTTCTGTTTATCTCGTCAGCGAGAATAATGTTGGCGAACAAAGGGCCTTTTATGAATCTGAACTCCCTTTTTCCGGTCAGTGCGTCTTCTTCGAGAACATCAGATCCCGTGATGTCCGATGGCATTAGGTCCGGAGTAAACTGAATTCTCCTGAAATCGAGGTCAAGAAGAGACGCCACTGTCTGTACCGTAAGGGTTTTGCCGAGACCGGGTACGCCGATTATCAGACTGTGAGCGCCGCAGAGAAGAGAATAGATTATTACATCCGTCATCCTCTCCTGGCCTATTACGACTTGGTTAAGTTTTCTTTTAAGCTCCGAAAAAGTTTCGGAAAGTTCTTTCAAGGTTTCAATGTCGCTGATTTATCCTCCCTTGACTGTTCAGTTGAAATTTCTGCTGAAACGCCTGCCGGCTTCCTTGAGAATCATCATCTCTTCGACGGTGATGGATTCTTTACCCTGGTACTTAATCTTGGTCAGAATCCTGTCGAGTTCTCTTTTTATAGTCTCGTCGTCGTAAAATCTGATCAAATTTCCTGTTTTCAGCGTTTTGTCATCTTCACTTAAGGCTCTGTAAGGAATGTTGAACTGCGAATTTCTGCTCGAAATCTTCGTTTTTTTTAAAAACCTGAGATAAATAAAACCGAAAACCATGCCTCCGAGATGAGCCAGATGAGCTATGTTGGACGATCTGTCGGAAATAATCATCAGAATCTCGACGGCACCCAGTATCATGACGAGATATCTCGCTTTGACAGGAAAAAGAAAATAAAGATAAATTTTCCTGTCCGGAAATTCCAAACCGTACGCCAGAAGGAGCGCAAAAACGACTCCTGAAGCCCCGACGACCGGTATTAGTGAATTGTGACTTACGACTACCTGAAGCAACCCGGCGCCTATTCCGCCAATAGTAATGTATTTCAGGAATTCTCCGCTGCCCCAATGCGTTTCGAGTTCGGATCCGAACATCCAGAATACGAACAGGTTGAGAAACAGGTGAAAAAAACCGCCGTGAAGGAACACGTAGGTCACCAGCCTCCAAAGTTCAAAATTCTTCCACACCCTGAGCGGGACCAGTCCTAACTTTTGCGCGAGAATGTTCATGCCAACTTCGGGACCGGAAAAGAACTGAACTATAAAAACGCTCACACAGGCGATGATAAATACTTTAACCGCTATTCCGGAGCCTGACGACACGACAACTTTTCTCTGTTCATTCGGTCTGAACTCTATCTTCATGTCAGTCCTTTTTCCCCGACCGGGGATGGGCGGTTTTGTAAATGTCTTTCAGTCTTTTCAGAGACACGTGCGTGTAAATCTGAGTAGTCGTCGGGCTCGCATGACCCAGAAGTTCCTGAACAAACCTCAGGTCAGCTCCGTTGTCGAGAAGGTGAGTCGCAAAAGAATGCCTGAGCACGTGAGCGCCCATCCTTTCAGCAGTTATAAATGGGGTAATCGCCCTGTGCACTATTCTTCTGATTTCTCTTGTGTTTATTCTCGCTCCCCGTTTTCCCAAAAAAAGCGCATTGGAACCGTCTTTCGACTTTTCATTTTTTCTTTCATGGATGTAGTCCGCCAGCCGTTTCAAGAGAGCTTCGGGAAAAGGGGCGATTCTCGTCTTGTTTCTCTTGCCGAGAACACGTATCTCTCTTTCAGCGAGATTTACGTCCCCTATGT
Organism: candidate division WOR-3 bacterium; assembly: GCA_016934535.1. NCBI lineage: Bacteria > Pseudomonadati > Caldifarciminota > Caldifarciminota bacterium. Next base: position 51,348 of record JAFGSQ010000037.1, on the reverse strand, counting down.
CAATGCGGGCGAGTTCTTCGGATCTTATGCCTGTGCTGTATAGCAGATCTATTATCACCTCGTCCCTGAAATTTTTCGGCGCGGACTGAGATTTTTTGTTCAAAAGAGAAGCCATGTCCTTTTCAGTCACGTAAGAAGGCAGGTACCTGTCTTTTTTCATGGGTGTTATTTTTTCAGCGGGACTTGCTTCTTTCATACTGCTCCTGAAAAAGTTCTTTATTACCGAAATCTTTCTCGCAATTGTCGTCTTTTTGCAATTTTCTTTCATTAACTTGACTACATACCCTCTGACGTGTTCAGTTGTGACGTCCTCAATTCCGGCTATATCCGCAAAAGTCCCGACAAACGAGAAAAAAGCGAGCAGGTCGGATCTGTAAGCCCTGAGTGTTTTTTCCGAAGAATCCTTCAGTACAGAAAGTTTCTTCAGGTAGTCGTTGATTTCAGATTCGTATTCATTCATCTCATATATTACTTTACTTAAGATTTTTTATTCATAGAATTATACTTTATGGATGAATCTTTAACCATATAAATATAACTTAACTCCGTCAGAAGGCACATGTCTGAAACTGTAAACATCGCCGGGGGCGGCCTTGCCGGCTGTGAGGCCGCACAGCTCTTAACGAATTCCGGCATTAAAGTCAATATTTACGAAGCCAGACCACTGGTGAAAACGGGGGCACACAGAACAGATTGCCTGGCCGAACTCGTCTGTTCAAATTCTTTCAAAAGCACCGAACTGACAAACGCGCACGGTTTGCTTAAAAGCGAAATGAAGTCTCTGGGTTCTCTCGTCATCGACTGCGCCGAAAAAACATCCGTTCCCGGCGGGAAAGCGCTCACTGTAGATAGAAACGGTTTTTCACGTCTAGTTCACGAAACGATCGAAAAAAACGTCAACATAAAAATCATCAGAGAAGAAGTGAAGTCGCCGTCAGAAGGGCTCTGGATAATCGCCACTGGTCCCCTGTCGTCCGAAAATATATGCAGTTGGATAAAGAATGTGACGGGACACGATTTTCTTTATTTCACCGATGCGATGTCGCCTATTGTGGAACTGGAACATATTGACCTCGATATCTGCTACATGGCGGGCAGGTACGGTTTTGGAGATGATTATCTCAATTGCCCTTTCGACACTGAAACCTATGAAAAATTCCTTAGAGAACTCGCCCTGGCACAGAGGGCTGAATCTCATCACGACGAAAATGTATTCTTCCAGGGATGTATGCCCGTTGAAGAAATAGCTGCGGGAGGTTACGACACGCTGAGATTCGGCCTTATGAAACCCAGGGGACTCAAAGATCCCCATACCGGCAAGGAACCGTTCGCGGTCTGTCAGCTGAGAAGAGAGAACAAAGAGATGAAAAGATGGAATATTGTCGGTTTCCAGACAAGACTCAAATATTCTGAACAAAAAAAGATATTTTTGTCCATACCTGGACTAAACGGCGCAAAATTCATAAGATACGGTCAGGCACACAGAAACACATACATCAATTCGCCGAAAATTTTAGAAAAAGACACCATGTTCATTAAAAACTTGAAGACTGCTGTTGCAGGTCAGTTGAGCGGGGTTGAAGGTTACACTGAATCCGCCGCATCAGGAATGCTTGCAGCGTTCTGCGTCCTCGCAAAGATAAAAAACATACAATTTGTTCCTCCACCCGAGCACACTCTCATGGGAGGACTTTTCAGGCACGTTCATGAAGAAAAAAGTGACTTTCAGCCCAGTGCCGCGAATTATTCCCTCGTCGAAGCGCCGGAAATGAGGTTTAAAAACAAAAAAGAAAAGCAGGCTTACATGTCTTCCCGCTCGATGGAAGCGATAATTCAATGGAGGAACGGTTTTCTGCGGGAAATTCTGTTTTAGATAATGACCTTGTGACAATAACTGCTGTGGCGATTCCACAAAAAACTTGACCTGCTCAGGATATATGTATTAATTGTATATTTTTGCAACAACCGGGGGAAGAATCATGACCATATCCATCGGCAGTGATCACAGAGGCTATCTTTTGAAAAAAACTCTCACGCGCTACCTGTCGGAAAAAGACATCGAAGTATCAGACGAAGGGTCTCATTCCCCTGAATCGGCCGACTACCCGGTTTTCGCTTCAGCCGTTGGACTAAAAGTGACTGAAAAAAAAGCCGATTTCGGCATTCTCGTATGCGGATCAGGCATAGGCATGAGCGTAGCCGCAAACAGGATAAAAGGAGTCAGGGCGGCTCTTTGCACGTCAAAAGAACAGATCCTCTCGAGCAGGCGCCACAACGACGCAAACGTTCTCGTTCTGGCCTCCGATCTGACGACCGAATACCTCGCGATAAGCTGGGTTGACGCCTGGCTGAACGAAAAATTCGAAGGCGGCCGGCACCAAAAAAGAATTCAGCAAATAGACAATAACTAAAATCAGGGGGGAACAAATGAGCGCTTTAAAAATAACGGATCCGGAAATATACGAAGCGATCATGGGAGAAACACGCAGACAAGCCGACAATCTCGAACTCATAGCTTCGGAGAACTTTGTCAGCGAAGCGGTCCTTGAGGCGATGGGTTCGGTAATGACAAATAAATACGCCGAAGGTTACCCCGGAAAACGCTATTACGGCGGATGCGAATTTGTCGACGTGGCCGAAAAAATAGCTCGGGACAGAGTTAAGGAGCTGTTCGGAGCCGAAAGAGCCAACGTCCAGCCGCATTCAGGAAGCCAGGCAAACATGGCGGCGTATTTCGCCCTCCTCAAGCCCGAGGAATGGCCAGAAGGAGCCCCCAAACCAGTAGTCATGGGGCTCGATCTTTCTCACGGCGGACATTTGACACACGGACATCCCATCAGTTTTTCTGGAATATTCTTCAACATGGTTCATTATGCCGTTGACCCGAAAACGGAACAGATTGACTTTTCAGCGCTGAAAAAACTCGCCGCTGAATCGAAACCGAAGCTGATAATCGCGGGAGCGAGCGCCTATCCACGGGAGCTGGATTTCACAAAATTCAAAGAAATTGCAGACGAAGTCGGGGCAAAACTCGTCGTCGACATGGCTCACATAGCCGGACTCGTCGCCGCCGGAATTCACAATTCTCCGGTGCCTCACGCAGACGCGGTGACTTCTACTACGCACAAAACCCTCAGGGGACCAAGAGGCGGACTGATTCTCTGCAAAAAAGACAATTACAACGACGTGAACAGATGGGTTTTCCCCGGAATTCAGGGAGGCCCTCTTGAACACATCATAGCCGCCAAAGCAGTCGCGTTCGGAGAAGCACTGAAACCCGAATTCAAGCAGTATCAGCACAAAATTGTTGAAAACGCAAAAGCTTTGTCGGAAGCGCTGAAGCAAAAAGGCTTCAGGCTTGTCACAAACGGCACCGACACCCATCTGATGCTCGTCGACCTCCGATCCAAAGGCGTTACCGGTAAGGCCGCCGAAGAAGCTCTGGATAAAGCCGGAATAACTGCAAACAAGAACACAATTCCTTTCGATCCTGAAAAACCTTTCGTCGCCAGCGGCCTGAGATTGGGAACTCCTTCAGTGACTACAAGGGGAATGGGAACAAATGAAATGAAGAAAATAGCTCTTCTCATAGACAAAGCTGTTTCGGCCATCAATGACGAAAGCGCTTTGTCCAGCGTCAAATCGGAAGTGGTCGATCTCACATCGGCCTTCCCTCTTTACGAGCAAAGGCTGGAAAGATGAAAAACGCCAAGATCTTCGCTCTGTCGTTTTTAATATTGTTTTTTTTGACCGGCTGTACTGAAAAGCCTGAAATACAACATCCCCAGGCAGAGGCGATAACGAACGCACTCGATTTTTCTTTCACTGAACGCGACGAATGGCTCGGTTTGTACATAGGTGGAAACAAAGTCGGGTACTCTGTGTATTCTCTCGAAACGCTCCCGGACGGCACAATTTCGGAAAAAGAATTCATGTTCATGCAGCTTACTGCCGGATCCAAGAACATGGAAATATCAACCAAAGGTATCAGCTTCGGATCGAGTGAAGGATTTGTAGACAGTTTCTTCTACAACATCAAATCACATGACCAGAATCTTCTTATGAGCGGCATCTACAGCAATGACAGTTTGTCATTTAAATCTTTCACAGACAACTCCGAGGAGTCGAGAAAAATCGCGTCCGAAAGGCTCCCTTTGAACATAGTTGAAGCCATAAGATTTTTCGGAACTGACAGCGTTGTGACGATGGAAATATTCGAACCGAGCACTCAGGAAGTCGTCAGTATAAACATAATAAACAGAGGTTTGGATACGACTTTCGATTTCGGAGAACTTCGTCATTACACGGTTGACCTTCTCGGCATACCGGTCGAACTGTGGCTCGACGAAAACAACATGTTCGTCAAACAGGAGATATCAGCCCTTCAGATGCTTCTGATAGCCGAACCGAAAGAGGTCGCCGAGAATATGTCATCGGCCGGACTTTCGCCCGATATTTACAAACAGTTCAGGGTCCGGTCTGACACGCGCATCGAGAATCCGACGTCCGTGTCCAGGCTTTTAATAGTTGCAGAGGGTCTCTCCACAGATATATCTTCTTTCAATCAAATTCAAAACGCCGACACCGTAGAGATTATAAGAAACACGGATTTATCCGAAGGTTCTTTTGTTCCGGATTCTGTTCTCGTTTACCTGGAACCTTCTCCTCTCATACAGTCTAAAGATACCAAGATAATCGAAAAAGCTTCGGAAATAACTTCGGGCATACGGATTCCCAGAGAAAAACTTTATGCGCTTAATCAGTGGGTCTTCCGCAATCTGATAAAAGAACCGACTTTCACCGTTCCATCTTCCGCAGACATCCTCAATTCGATGAAGGGCGACTGCAACGAGCATTCCACTCTGCTTTGCGCTTTGCTCAGAGCGAGCGGAATTCCTTCGAGACTGGCAGTCGGTGTGGTTTACGCCAACAACGACGGATTTTACTATCACGCCTGGTGCGAAGCCTACGTTGACGGCTGGATATCCGTCGATCCCACTTTCGGCCAGAATTCAGCCGACGCTACTCATCTGACAATTTCGAGGGGTAACAGCGCGGAACAGGCGAGAATCATGACGGTAATGGGAAAATTATACATTAAAGTCCTTGAAGTGGATTACTGAATCCAAACCTTTCAGGACTCGGACAGCAGTTTTGAACCCACCGCCCAATTGCTCCTTTTGACCTCGTCAAACACTACGTAGGTCGCGTTTTGCGGTTTACCCGCAACTTCTTCGAGAAGCTTTGCTATTCCGTTTGCTATCATTTTTTTCTGTTCGTTTTTTAACTCTCCGGCCACCCGTACTTCGACGTAAGGCATTTTGTCTCTCCTTCCATGCGTCAAAAAAATGTTTGGACTTCAAAAATCTATGAAATTGAAAGGAACAGAAACCACAACGGGAGCAAGTGAAGAATCCTCGAGAGGCTGAAATCTCCATTTACGGACAAGTTCCAACAGTCTTCTTTCAAAATTGCCGTCGTCGAGAGTTGAAGAAACTATGGCCGCTTCGAGCACTTCACCGTTTGAAGCTATCGTTATCGATACCACCGCCTTTCCGCTGAGGCTCGGATTCAGCTCTCTCGATGAATTGAAAATATGACTCACCGCAGAAAAATGCCTTGTGACGACTCTGCTGATGGATTCACTGGACCTCTGTGACATCGTCGCGGGATCTCCGGTGAGAGTAGGAGGATAAGACAGCTCGATTCTGGTGCTGTGCGTCAATTCACCTCCTGTTGACTGGAAATTCAGGGCTTGAGTGTCTGATGCAACAGTCCTCATTACCATGCCGCCGCCCATGGGCAAATGTGATAAAGGTGACCCTCCTGTAAGAGAGATCGACGATGGGTCGGCAAGCAGATCCTGAATTGTAGCATCTCCGGAAGACAGTCCGCCTTGATAAACGGTCGGGGCGGTCATCACTCTCAGCGCTCTCTGAACCCGCGGCTGTGTGACGGAAAAGCCGTTTACAGAAGTTGACGATGAAGCGCCTGATCCGGCAAAAGAGACTGTGTGAACATTTGAAGGCGTTTGAAGTCCGTTCGTTTCAGCTCTCTTTCTGAATATTCTTTCAAACATCTCATCGTCCGCCATTCTGACTTTCCATTCGTAGTAAGACTCGAGCCCCAGGTTCAGGGGAGGGTTAGGAATAAAAGTAAAAACAATTATCATGACCATCCAGAAAGATAAAAAGCCGCCCAGAATAACCGAATTGAAGTTTTCTCCGTTCTCTTTCTCCTTTGCCAAACTCTTCATCATTCTGTCGTGGGGTCTTCCGGCAAACAGATTAAAAGATATTTCCTTGGCGGATTCTTTATCAGAATTTTCGCAGAGAAGTTCGAGAAAGACATCACTTTGCCCGTTTTCTTCAATGATGTCAGATTTTTCGAGCAGTTCTTCTATGCAAATAATCTCAGAACTTATATCGGAATCTATAACTTTCTCCTCTGAGACAATGTCATGTTCTGCGACAAAATTAACGTCGGACTCGGTCTCGTTTTTTAAAACGCCTTCGTTGGAAAGTTTCGGCTGAATTTTGTTTTTTCCGGAATAGTCGTCCTTATCCGCTCCGGATTGCTTCTCAAGTTGTATTAACAATTCGCTGATGTCTCTGGAGACATCGGATTCACCCTTCATTCAATCATGCTCCAGGAAAATATCCTGCCGGCGTTTTCTTTGTCTCTTCTGTACGAATGAAAAATCCCTGGATTGTGATGCGTGCAGAGCCGTGAAACGATGAATTTTTCAATTTCTCTTTCTCTCAAAATGCTTTCGGCAAACCCGGACAGGTCAAGCCGCTGTCCGTCTTTTAATTTCACGACGGAACTATCGGGAAAAAGCATGGACACGTCTTCTTTAACTTCGTAGCACTTTGAGCAAATGTGAGGATGAATGACACAGACCATTTTATCGGGTTCAGCGCCCAGAGAAATCATTCTTTGAAGTCCGAGTTGAAGTATGCCGTCATGAAGCCCTCTCCAACCGCAGTGAAATATTGCGATGATATGCCTGACCGGGTCATATAGGGACACCGGCATACAGTCTGCTGTTTTTACACCTATCGCGATACGTCTTTGTTCAGTGATGATACCGTCGCAATCAAGAGGCTTCTCGCCGGGAAAAACAGCCGTCTTGTTTGAATGAACCTGTTTTACAGGGAAAACGAAAGCTTCGGCTCCGGTTATACTTGAAATCTTTTTTTCTTCAAAAACAAAATGCCTCGTGCCCGTGAAGAAGACAGCTCCATCCAGCCGGGCAATCTCAACGGCGTTTATCATCCTTCCCCTGTCCTGAGATCCTTGATGTTTGCCTGAATTTTTTTCCTTCCGTTAAAAACGTTGAGGCTGAGACTGTATATTACATCTCCGCACTTGCCCCTGACTTCGTCCGCCAGGTGTCCTAGGCCGAATCCTATGGAATCTATTTTGCCTCTTTTTGTTACGAGGAGCATTTTTAGATGCTTTGAGCCTACAACTTTAACATCTGCAAAAGCCACGTCTCTGGCAAGGAACAAAGGTTTATCGTTGCAATAACCGAAAGGAGAAAGTCTTGAGACGTCATTAAAGAGGCGAAAATCGTCAAAAGCAGGTGTGTGCTCACCGGAAACTTCTATTGTTTTTTCCGGAGTTGATCCGTCGTTTTGGATTGAAACCAGAGAAAAGAAGCGTTCTCTGAAAACTTCAAAATTCTCACTTTTTATTGTCACTCCCACCGCCTGTGAATGCCCCCCGAAAGTTTCAAGAAATTCCGAGCATTTCTCGAGGTTCTTAATCATGTCGAATTGTTTGCCTGGGCTCCTTCCGGAACCTTTGAGAATGTCGCCGTTTTTTTTCAGCAGTATGGCGGGTTTGTTGAAATTTTCGCTCAGTCTCGAAGCTCCGAGTCCCAATATGCCGAGGTGCCAGTTGCTGTTTTCGAGAATTATCGCCGGAGGAAGAGATTCCGTTTTCGTTATCATCTCCTGAGCTTCGTTCTCTATCCTTTCCATTTCATTTCTTCGCCAATCGTTGTACGATTCGAGTTCTCTGGCGAACATGGACGCCGCCTTGAAATCTTCTGAAATCGAAAGAATCTCGAGAGCCGCACTCGCGTCTCCTTTCCTTCCTGCTGAATTAAGCCTCGGACCGAGAACGAACCCGAGATCGTACTCGTCGGCCTCTTCGGGTTTTCTTCCGGCTATTTGCAGAAGCGAGGTGATACCGGCGTGGTTTTGACCGGCTATTTTTTTCAAACCTTCTCTGACAATAATCCTGTTGTCTCCCGAAAGCGGAACGATGTCTGCGTAAGTTCCTATGGCAGTGATGTCAAGGAATTGTTCGGGTTCGACGTCACCCAATTTTTCGTCAAGCGCTCTTATCAATTGAAAAGCGACTCCGCATCCGGCGAACGGGGTAATTTCGTTTTCAAGATGAGGATTGACGATTGCGAGAGCTCGCGGAAGGTCTGGCCCAGGAGGATGATGATCGGTGATTATAATTTCCTTTCCCTGCCCGTTGATGAATTCAACTTCTGCGACCGAACGCACGCCGTTATCAACAGTTATGATGAGCGAAAATTCGTCCATTTTTTTTATGTTGTCAATGCAGAGTCCGTATCCTTCTTCGAGCCTGTTGGGTATGAATGGAATAGCGGTCGCTCCGGCTGAATTCAAAACTTTAGTCAGCATTGCAGTTGCGCAAACACCATCGGCGTCGTAATCTCCGTACACTATAATCCTCTCGCCTTTTCGAACTGCTTTTTGTACTCTGTCTACAGCCTTTTCCATACTGCCGAAAACAAAAGGCGAAGAAATGTTTTTGTAATCGGGGTTGAGAAATTTGTCAAAATCCTCTTCGCTCAGTGATTTCTGCAAAAGCAGTTTCGCGACGACAGAATGAACATTGAATTTACTGGATATCCCGGTCGCTTGAGTGGCGGAGACGTCAGGGGGAAAGATCCACCTGTAGATTTTACCTTTCATAAGGAAAGAGTGCAATATATGAACTTCAAAGTCAACATCATAAATGTTAACATTTATTTCCGTATCTGATATATTTATCTGGTGAAATCCGTCGGAACTTTAACCGCAAAATACCCGTTTCTGGAACCCGTTGCGTGGTATTTTGAGAACGAACAAGAAAAATTCCTCACAAGGAAACTTCCGCTCAATGAAAAAGCTTCCCGTTTAAAGGTCAGAGAAGAAAATATTGATGTCACATCAAAAAACTCGATAACTAAAAATCCCGACTTGGTCCTTTTTTTAAAAAACTCTGTACTGCCGCTTCTCTCACCTGATGATCCGTTAAGAAAAATGCTCGAAAAAGAAAAAACACCTTCGGGTGGATGTAGCCGTCTGTTCGACATGGAAGACATCACTCCCGAGCTGAAAAACCTTGTGAGCCCTTCCGTGAAAACATTCGGGTTCTTTCCCGAAAGATCTCACTGGCTAAAAAATAATTTCCGAGAATATTACACTCTTTCAGAATATCCCGACCTTGCAGTTTTTTTTGACGTGTCATGCACGAAAAACAAAATGGGCGCCGTGCAGACCCTGATGCTGAAAAAAAACGAATATTCCATAGAAAAAATAATTGTAAAAGACAGAATCGACATAAAAAAACTTTCCAGACTGAAAGAAGACCCTTCTTTGGCTTTAAAAACCCTTCAATCCGTACTGCGATGTGTCGAGAAAATCAAGCTACCATACAACCTGAGACGCCTTCCCGCTCATTATCATCCACTTCTCGAAAAAATATCGGATTCAATGGGATTTCCCCCTCTCGCCTCTTTGAAACTGAAAAGCGAGATCCTCACCGGAACATACATAATTTCCTGGACGCGTTGAAAACACTGGATTCCAAAACAGGGTACAACTTTTACAGCGAAAAATACTTTAAGCACCACGCCTATCTCGATTCGTTCGACAGAACGGAATTCGTCGAACATCTTGAAAAATCGGTTCTGACACTGGATATTGGCGCCGGTGACGGCAGATTATTCGCCGAGTTGAAAAAAAGATCATTGACTGTAGTAAGCCTGGACCTGGCAAAAGAAATTCTTAAAAAAAACAGCGGTTCAAAAAATCTCCGGGTGGTCGCGGACGCTCTCTGCCTCCCGTTTAAAGACGCCTGTTTTGACCTGGCTGTCGCATCGTTCCTCATGGTTCATATTGAACACCCGGAAGAATTATTTTCATCTGTTTATGAGATACTAAAACAAAACGGCCGTTTCGTTTTCAACATTATACCTCAAAAAACACCTCTTTCGCTCAACGTCTTCAACAAAAAATTCAAAATCGAATCTTTTTATCACTCTCCGTCAAAAGTTGAAAATAAGTTGAAATACAGCAATTTCATTTTCAGCAGAGAAGAGATAATTAAAGAAAGAGGAAAATGGACGAGTATAATTTACGATTGCCGGAAATTCTGAATTAATCGACGGTGAACTTCAGCCGCCAGTCCGATATCTCGAAAATCAATTCACCCTGAAAATCAGACATTTCAAGGCTGTCGCTTTCAATAAGGTCTCCTGATATGACAAAGACATTGTCCATCGCGGAAAGACTCTGAGAGGGTATGACCGGAACTTTTAAAAACAATGTACTCCTGTCGTAGGGTCCGGGACCGACGACTCCTATGTCCAGTCCCCTGGGATATATGCCTCCAATTCCCGTAGATATTATTCTGCTTCCTTCGGCTATGTCTACATCCGCGGAGACCTGAAAAGTCAGGTTTCTGCCTCTTCCGTCCCAGCTGACGATGCCTATCTGGTTCGATCTGAGATCCATCGCACTTATCCTGAAATTGAGATCGTAATAGGTCTGGACAATTGAATAGTTCGACATGACTTTTATCAGTTTTCCGACAATGCCGTTTACACCGATAACAACCGAATTTCTGTAGAGGCCGTCTCTGTACCCCTTTCCTATCGTCAGTGAAAAGTTGGCATAATCCTCCGACCGGGAAATTATCTCCGCCGGTATTAGTCTGAAAGAACTGTATTGCCTGAAACCCAGGAGTTTGTTCAGATTCTCGTTCTCTCTTATCAGCTCTTCATATGTAATCCTGTTGAGGACCATGTAAGCGAGCTGTTTTCTTAATTTTTCATTTTCTTCTCTCAGATGCTTGTATTCTCTGAAAGCTGCAGCTATTTTCATGACTTTCGTAACCGGATTCGGAGAAACAACCGATAGTACGACGTGTCTTGCCTGGAAGTCCAGAATTATAAGAAAAAAGGAAAAAACCAGGATCAATACAAGGCTGAAAGTGTCAACCTTATGATTTGACTGGGTTTCAGTGTCTATTCTTCGTCGCCTTTTTTGATTACTTTTTCAAACTTGTCCATGTTCGCCAGTATTTTTCCCGCTCCTCGGACTACGCATTCAATTGGGTTGTCAGCCACCCTGACCCTTATGTTTATCTCTTCCTGTATCAATGCGGAAAGGCCGTAAAGCATGGAGCCCCCTCCGGTCATGAGTATGCCTTTGTCAACTATGTCTGAACTCAGTTCCGGTTTTGTTTTTTTCAGAGTTTCCTGTACTGCAGCGACTATCATTTTCACAGGCTCTCTTATTGCTTCCCTGACATCACTCGAACTGAGTTTAATGCTTTTGGGTATTCCCGTGTCGTAATTCATTCCCCTGACTTCCATCTCTCTATCTTCGTCGAGGACAAAAGCTGATCCTATTTTTTTCTTTATCTCCTCTGCTGTATTGAGGCCTATGTCCAGATGAAAATTATTTTTGAGCCATCTTTGTATATATTCGTCTACCTCGTCTCCTCCAACTCTCGCAGACCCTTTCGCTACAAGGCCGGACAATGCTATAACCGCTATTTCTGTGGTTCCGCCGCCAATATCTATGATCATGCTTGCGCTGGGAGAAAGGACATCAATGTCAACTCCTATCGCGGCCGCTATCGGTTCGTATACGAGAAAGACTTCTCTCGCTCCTGCGTGTTCGACAGAATCCCTGACTGCCCTGCTTTCAACTGCAGTTATACCTGTCGGGACAGAGACAAGAACTCTCGGGTGACCCATGAGTCCTTTTTTCTGCTGTTGATGAATAAAATACCTCAACATTTCTTCTACAAGAGAAAAATCGGCTATGACACCGTCTTTCATCGGCCTCACGGATTCAAGACCGCCCGGGGTTCTTCCGTACATCCTTTTTGCTTCGTCTCCCACGGCGACAATACTTTTATCACTGACACGGTAAGCTATGACTGAAGGCTGATTTAAAACGATTCCTTCGCCTTCTATATAAATCAGCGTGGAGGCTGTTCCAAGATCGATGGCCATATCATTGGACATCATACTCGAAAATGTCTTTCTCAATCTATTTATCTGAAAAGCCATAAATACATCACTCCGTTCCTACAAGTATACTTATAAAGTGGCTTAATTGACAGTTTTATATATACTTAAAGAGACCTGATGTCAAGTTATTTTAACTTTGTGGCGGCTTCGAGCGCTACAGTTCCAGTTTCTTTTTCGACTTTTTCTATAAAAGAGTCGTCCGGTTTCTCATTTTCCGACCTGTTTACAATTACTCCGCAGACGGTTCCGCTTTTTAAACCGAAAACGCTTGCCATAACGAACAGAGCTGAAGATTCCATTTCATAATTGAGAACTTTCAGCTTTTTCCATTCCTCCATGGAGCCTCTGTAATCTCTTATTATGTGGCCGGTAAAAGTGTCGTATCTTTCCTGCCCCGGGTAAAACGTGTCGCTCGTTACAGTCACTCCGATGTGATGCCTGATTTTAAATTTTTTTGCCGATCTTACAAGAGCGTTGACGATGTCATAAGAAGCGACAGCGGGATATGACATCGGAGCGTAGTGTCCTGAAGTGCCATCGAGCCTCACGGCCGCAGTGCTTACTATTAAGTCCCCCGGAAGTATGCCCGGCTGGATCGCTCCGGTCGTTCCTACTCTAATGAAGTTCTCAATTCCCAAATGGGCCAGTTCTTCCACGGCGATGGCCAATGAAGGACAGCCGATTCCTGTAGATATCACGAGAATGGGAATATTCTGAACCGTGCAAAGTGCACTAAAGAATTCTCTGTTGCTGGTAAGTTTTTTGAAATTATTTTTTCCGGCAAGAGAAGCGATTTTTTCGACTCTCATGGGATCTCCGGGGAGAAGAGCCGTCTTGACACCGCCGATATCTTTCTCGGAAAGTTTTATGTGATAAGCTTTCATATTTACAAATCTTTTCCGTAGTGAATCACTATTGTCAGAAAGACATTTTCAATCTGGAATTTTTTCCAGTATTTTTCTATCGTACCGTCAGTCCAAACGCTTCCTGTGTCTGTAAAGGCATACAAAGTGTCGTATGGCGCGGTAAAAGCTTCGTCACTGGAAAAGACCTGTTTTTCTCCGGAAAACAAAACAGTTGTAAACGGCGTCGCTGAGCTGGACATCGCCTGAAGCGCGACTCTCTTCTCGAGAACACTCTGATCCAACAGAACGGCGATCGTCCTTTCCGAAGAGTAAACCACGTAGAATGGTTCGAGGCTGAAATTGAACCCAAAATCACCTTTGTCGGCCTCAAATTCGATTTCGGGCGGATAATAACGCTTCGAAGATGAATCAGAAATCATTAGTCCTTTCACGTTGACCGGATCGACATCATATAGAGAGACTATTATAAGGCTGTCTTGTAAATCTCCTTGCGACAATATCTCGAGTCTTCCTTTCCACTGTGACAAATAACTCTTGAGGCCTGAAATAACCTGTTCAGCTTTGACTGGCAGGGCGCTGCCGACATTCATGGGGACAACGTTTTTTGAGGAATTGAATCTGACGGCGGAAAATACGAATCCCGCGGCAAAGCCGAGAATAAAAACCAGCAAAAAAACAGGACCGATAAAGATTTTTTTCATTTTCACCTCACATTAAGTTATGTTTATATTGTATATCTTTTGTGCGTAAGCCGTCGAATTCCGGCCGCCTTCTTTCGCGGAGTATAAAGACTCGTCGGCGTCTTCAATTAAATCTTCCTTTGTCTGAGCCCTCAGAGGATATGAACTGACTCCTATTGACACCGTCACTTTGAAAGGTACTCCGTTTTGATCCTGCCATTCGAGACTCTCTATGCCTTGTCTCAGCTTTTCAGATATCATGACCGCTTCCTTGTAGGGGCATTCGGGAAGTATCACCGTCAATTCTTCACCTCCGTAGCGGGCGACTGAATCAAATTTCCTGACTGAATTTGCGAGATAAGAAGATATTCCCGTCAGTACCGTGTCTCCCGTCCTGTGTCCGAAAGCGTCGTTGATTTTCTTGAAAAAATCAATATCCATGATCAGGAGACTTAACGACGAAGTGGTTCTGCTGCATCTTGAAATCTCTTCGTCCAGGAGTTCCTGAAAATACCTGTGATTGTAAAGCCCTGTCAAGCCGTCTTTGAGAGAAAGCCTTTCTTTCTCTTCGTACAATTTAGCTCTCGAAATCGCCGCTCCAAGAAGGCGTGCGAACACTTCGAGAAGTTCGGAATCCTTTTTTTCGTAGTTGTTTAAATAATTACTCATCAAAAACACTGCACCGCACGGTTCTTCCTTCGAAGGCACCGGAGCGGCCAAAAAGGACATCACGTTGACACTGCCGTCATCAGGGTGAAGGATGAATCTCGAAACCGAAGTGTTTTTTTGAAAATTAGTCTCATTCAAACTGATGTTCTTTTTTATGACCAGCCTGGCTATCGATCTCGGGCTCAGCGAGAAATCGGTTCCCAATCTGTCGCAAAAAAAAATATTGTTGCCGGATTTGGTGTGAGTGACGACTGAGTATTTATCGACCAGGACTATGAGGAAATCTTCATAATTGAAAGTCTCCCTGAGTTTGACTGTGAATATCTCTATGACGTCCTTGAAATAAATTGAACGCACGAATTTGTCCGCCAGGTCGTTTATTATTTCAAGAAATGTTGAAGCTATCTCTTTCTTTTCGAGGTGAGAAGATATCTGAATGATTTCTGAAAGAATCAGGGAATACCTGTGAACGTCGAAAGCCGTCTCTTCGGAAAAGGCTTCTTGAACATCACTGTCTACACAAAGCAAACCGACCGTTTCCTCGCCGATCCTGACGGGAGAGGCGCAGAAGGATTTAACCGCCACATCGTCCGTGTAGTAACCCAGATTAAAAGCGGCTCCGGTAAAATTGCGCGACAAAAAATATTTCGGCTCTCGAGCCGCAATTGAAAGAAGACTGCCGGAATATTTCACGTATTTTGAAGCATCGATGAAATCCGCAGCCGAAGACCTGAAATCAAAAATTTTAAAAACAGTTCCTTCGATCGAGTTCTCAATGAACAGCAAAACAACCGTTCGGACATTCGGATTGCTGAAAATCACTCCGAGAATGTTGGAGACATTGCGGGATATAATCTTTTTTGACGGAATTATTCTTTCAAGCGGAGGCAGGAAAGCAGATTCAGCCTCTCTTTGCCTGACAGAAGGTTTTCTGAAAACGAAAATCCTGTGAAAAAGTTCGACAGTTGCGAAAAGACACACCAACTGAATGAGCCTAAGGGAAAGAGGATTGTAATCTTGTCCGAAGTTGTTGCCGGAATTTGAAAACACAGACGAAGATATTTCGGCAAAAGCTATTACCGAGAAACCTGCCAAAGCTTTTTTCTTTTCCGAACGGAACGAAATGAGAACCATCAAAGGAAAATAAAAACCCCAGAGTACTCCTCCGGAAAGCTGAACGAGCATAACAAAAGTTGAAACAAGAGTGGCGATGCCGTGAAATGTAATCGCCTTAAAAAAGTTCTTTTGAGTCCTGACAAATAGCATTATTATGAATCCGGAGCAGACAATCAAAAGAAGAACAATCCCGATCCTGTTGAAAACTCTCATGCCGAGGTCGTAAAAAGTACCGTTCGAGGAAAAAAAAAGCGACAAAAACATAAGAGCGTATAAAAAGAGATAATAATGGATTTTTTCAGGCGGTTTTTTAAAATTCATCAACTCTTGATACCGGCCGCAAGGTCGGCAGTTCTTTCATAAATACTCCGGGCGTCAAGACCGGCACGTCTGATGAGAACGTCTCTCGAACCGTGCGGCTGAAAACTGTCTTCGACTCCCGCCGAATAAAACTTTCCGGAGAATCCGCTTTCAGCGAGTGACAAAGAGAGGAAAGCCCCGAATCCGTTTATTTTTGAACCCTCTTCGATACAGATAACTGCCTTTTTGTCTTTCAGGAAATCTACGAGTTCGCCGGAGACCGGTTTTATGAAACGCGCGTTCACTACCCATGGTGTCAGTCCGTCGTTGGCGCTCATCATCTCCCTCACTTCAACGGCTGTGTATACGCACGTTCCAACTCCCACTATCGCTAGAGAGCAGTCTCCTTCGAGAAAAGAAGGTTTTCCGATCTCGACCTTCTCGGGCGAAAATCCTTCAAGACCATCTCTCATCTTGTCTCTCGGATATCTCAAAACAGTCGGTTTTCCGCATTCAAAAGAGACGTCCATCATTTGCTTTAAGTCGTTTCCGTCGGCAGGCGACATGAACACTATACCGGGTACCGACAAAAGAAAGCCGATATCGAACAAACCGTGATGAGTCGGGCCGTCTTCTCCGACAAATCCTGCCCTGTCAATGAAAAAAGAAACGGGCAATCCCTGCAAAGCTATGTCATGAATGACCGGATCGAAAGCCCTCTGAAGAAAAGATGAATACAGAGCGATAGCAGGCTTCAAGCCTTTAGCCGCCATGCCCGCGGCAAAAACCGACGCGTGTGCTTCGGCAATGCCGACGTCGAAAAACCTTTCCGGAAACTGTCTGCAAAACTTGTCCAGTCCTGTTCCCAGAGGCATGGCCGCCGTTATTGCTACTATTGACGGATCTTTTTCGGCTCGTTCGATAAGCAAATCCGATACTTCGTCCGTCCACGAAACCGCATTTTTATGGGGATCCGTTTCGTCACAGGATTTTTTGACAGGTCCTATACCGTGAAACACCTCGGGGTCATTCTCCGCCTTATCGTAACCCCGGCCTTTTTGAGTGAGTACGTGGACGACTTTGGGTCCTTTAAGCCTTTTGACTCCTTTAAAAACATCGATGAGGGATTTAATGTCGTGACCGTTGACCGGGCCTATGTACCTGAAACCGAGCTCTTCGAAAAGAATCGTAGGAATCAGAAGGTTTTTAAAACCTTCCTCTACCCTTCTTGCAACATCCCTCGCCCTTTTGCTGAGAAAGGAAGGCAAAAGTCCGAGAAGCTCCCATACGTCGTCCCTCATCCTGTTGTATACGGGCGCAGTGACAAGTTTGTTGAGATATTCCGAGATCATTCCGACATTTTCACTTATCGACATTCCGTTGTCGTTTATTACGATTGTTATGTCACCCCTGAAACTGCTGGCGTGATTCAAGCCCTCCCAGGCGAGTCCTCCCGTGAGAGCCCCGTCGCCTATTACCGCTATGACTTCATGTTTCTGAGACAGAGCGTCTCTGGCGACGGCCATTCCGACGGCTGAGGATATCGAGGTAGAGGCGTGACCCGTGCCGTATGCGTCGTAAGGACTTTCACTGATTTTGGGAAACCCGCTAATCCCTCCGAACTGTCTGATTGTATGAAACAGATGTTTCCTCTCTGTCAGAATCTTATATGCATAACACTGATGCCCGACGTCCCATATTATCTTGTCCCGAGTCACGTCAAAAACGCTGAGCATTGCCAGGGTGAGTTCTATGGCGCCGAGGTTTGAAGCGAGATGGCCTCCATTCTTTGCGACGACATCAATAATAAATTTCCTCAGTTCATCCGCCAGGACAGCAAGCTCGTCGTTTGAAAGTTTTTTCACATCGCCGGGACAGTTTATCCCTGAAAGAAATTGATTTTCTTTAGTTTTCATGAAAGGAACCTCCCGAAAAACCAAGCGATGACAAAACCTATCAAAGAGCCGATAAAGACCTCGAAAGCCGTGTGGCCGAGGAGTTCTTTAAGCCTGCCGGCTTTCATATGACCCAGTCTGTTCATTTCATCTATTATATTGTTGAGGATTTGCGCCTGTCTTCCGACTGAACGCCTGACTCCTGCGGCGTCGTATATGACTATTAGAGAAAAGAAGAGTGTTATGCCGAAAAGCAAACTCGTGAATCCGTTCCAGTAACCGACTAAAAACGACAGCGTGATTACTGAAGAAGAGTGTGAAGAAGGCATACCGCCGGGTTCGTTTATTCTCTTTATGTTTTTTCCGAGAATGAATTTTTTATATTTTCTGTAATCTCCCAGAACACCTATTATAACTTTAACAGTCTGAACCAGAGATCCCGAAAACAAAGTTATGAGTACAATGCTAATTCCGTTGCGAGGGATTTCCATCAGTTTGATCTTTCCAGTATGAAATGAGTCAATTCAATCAAATCGGAGGTTTTTTCGCCCATCTTCGAAAAAATCTTCTCGGCTCTTTTTGCGTAATTTTCGGCTAAAAACCTCGAAGTCTTCAAACCGTAAAAGTTAGGATAAGTGAGTTTGTTGCTCGAAGAATCTTTTTTCAGTTTTTTACCCATTTTTTTCTCATCGCCCGTTTCATCGAGAATATCGTCGACAATCTGAAATTCCATGCCGAGAAGTATGCCGGCTCTTTCAAATTTACCTGTTAAAACCTTGTCGGCACCGGCACAAACGGAACCGCATGTTAAAGAAGCCGAAATGAGAGCCGCCGTTTTGTGTCTGTGGATGTATCTCAGCATTTTTTGTTTTTTGAAAGTCATCCGGTGCCAGTGCATATCGGCAACCTGTCCGCCTATCATTCCTTTTGTGCCGACCGCTTTTCCCAACACTTTGACGACTTCCGAGCAGACTTCAGGAGGTGTTGAATCCGCTATAACCTGCCAAGCGTAAGTGCAAAGGGCGTCACCGGCCAAAACGGCTATGTCCTCGCCGAATTTTTTGTGAGAGGTCGGCTTTCCCCTTCTCAGATCGTCGTCGTCCATCGCCGGCAGGTCGTCATGAATAAGACTGTACGAATGAAGCATCTCTATGGCTCCGGCGACCGGAAGGGCGTTTATTTCTTTGCCGCCGGACACTCTGCAAGCTTCGAGAACGAGATATGACCTCAGATATTTGCCTGCTCCGAGGACCGAGTATCTTACCGCTTCGTGTATGATCTCGGGAAAATCGGATTTTTGGGGCAAGTTCTCATTCAGCCACTTTTCGACCAGTCCCCTGTTCTCTTTTAGCCGGTTTTCCACTGAGATCAAATATCCGCTTCCTCGATCTTATCTTCTTCGGTAATTATTTTGATCCTCTTTTCGGCTTCAAAAAGATACGATCGGGTCTTTTTTATGAGCTTCATGCCTTCTTCGTAGAGATCAATAGACTTTTCCAGAGGCAAATTCGGGTCTTCCAGAGAGTCGACAATCTCGCCTATCCTCGACATCATCTTCTCAAAAGACACGCTCTTTGATTTTTCCATAGTTTAGAGTTATCACCATTGCTATTTTATGTCAACGCTTTAAGAATTTCGCCGGCCGTTCTAAGGCTTCCGACCGCTATGCTGTCATCTTTGTTTTTTATAAATTCCGTAATGAATTCATCTCTTTCCAGATAATTGAACTTGCGACCAATCCTGTTAAAAGCCTCCTCATATTCCTGTTTTTTAAGAATTCTGTCTGTTATTCCAGATGCGTAAAACACTCCGGCTACAGAATCGAGTGCTTCTATCATTCCAAGATAATCCTTGTCCCTCATGGCCGAAAAAAAAACTGAAAATTTCAAGCCCCCGTGTGTATCCGAAAGAAATTTCACGGTTTCGCGCACACCATTGACGTTGTGGCTTCCGTCTATAATCTTCAGGGGATTTCGACCTACATAATGAAGCCGCCCTAAATGAACTGTTTTTTCAGCGCCTATCAGCACATGACGGGTTTCGATTTTAAATTCGCTTTTCAGTCTTTCTATTATCGCCAGGGCTAATTTGATATTTTCTATCTGAAACATGCCTTTGAGGGGAACAAATACTTCTCCGAAATTTCGACAATTGAAAAGGATTCCTTCGCCGGAACAGCGCCCTGACACTTTTTCTATCAGATCGTCCGCCGGAAAAAATCTCGATCCGTTCAGGGAAGCCCGGAGCTCGAACAGATCTCTCAATGGCTTTTTGAGATCTAACACTACGTCACAACCGGGGCTCATTCCGCCGGCCTTGTCCAGTGCTATCTGAAATACTGTCTCTCCGAGAACATCAGAGTGATCGATGGAAATTGACGTACAGCAAAACACGTCGCATTCAACTGCGTTAGTAGCGTCTAATTTACCTCCCATCCCCGCCTCGAGTATCAGAACGTCTGCGTCTTCATCTTCAGCTACTGTCAGGGCTGTTAAAAACATCGCCTCGAAATAAGTGAGAAACTTGCCGGCGTATCTGAAGACCTTTGAAATCGCCGGATAAAAAATCTCCTCGGGGACGTCGGTTCCATTTATTCTAATCCTCTCCAGTTCATTGACGAGATGAGGAGAAGTGAAAGTGACTGTTTTAAGTCCGCTTTCAGCGAGAATTGACGTCAAAATAGCGCAGACTGAACCTTTGCCGTTGGTGCCGACAACTTTGACCGTTTTTCTTTTTCTCATGCTCATAGAAGCGGCGACATTCCTGAGCCCGGTCAAATTGGGCTCGAAATACCTCATCATACCTTTTTCGCGGTTTTCGAGACCGTCTATCAGTTTTTTGATTTCAATATACTTCAAACAAACCTATTCCGTTTTTACTATCTCAATCCCTCTGGACGTAGCAATCCAGATCTCTTTTCTTTCCTTTATGTAGAGAATATCGTTCACCGCTCTGTTGAAAGATGATCCGATACCCGGCGATTCGAATTCTTCGATCTTTCCCGCGTACAATATCTGCAGGGCTCCGAATCCGGATCCGGTTGAATTTTCATAAGTCGCTACAAGCAGTGAGTCTCCGACCATGCAGAGTGCCCGGACTCCGTAGTACCTTAATCCGGTCAAAACATCCAATCTGAAAAAAAGATTTGGCCCCCCCACAAGATACAACCCGCCAGGTGAATATCCTTCGTAAACGTCTTCGAGACCTGTCCATATCCATCCGCTGTCGACGAGAATAGATCTGACCGGATGATTGAAAAATGAACCGTTGACAGAAATCTTTTCGGATTCATAATCCTCTCTCATCACGTAGATTCCGTCCATAGCGCCTATTAAAAGGGAATCACCGGCTATAACCATGCAGGAAACCGGCGAAGTCACAGGTCTTTTAAAAACGGATCCGTTTCCAAGAACCACAATTCCCGACGAAGTTCCGAGAACCGTGCGATCGCCGAATCGTTCGATAGACGTCACGAATCTCTCGTAATGATCTGCGGAGACGTACGAAAACAGGCAGGTGCCGTCTTCGCTCAAGGCTGTAAATCCGTTATATGTGCCCACAAGAAAAATATTTCCACGCTTGTAGACTGATGAGACATACGGACAAGGCAGACAGGAATCCGGCAATTTTCTGACAAGAAAATCTTCCGTTTCAATAATGTAAAGCCCGCCTCCCAAAGTACCGGCGTAAACTGCACCGGATTCATATTCCAGGCAGGAAACGTTATGAGAGTCGAGAATTGAGAGGATAATATAAATAATTTCAAACAATTTTTCCCTCCCTTTCTATTTTTTTTAACCTGAACAGGACGTCGAGCGCCTCTTTCGGCGTAATATTCTCAGGGTCAATTTTTTTCAAGTATTCGACTATTACATTTTCCAAACCGTCAGTTTCGATTATTTCAGATGATTCTGCCGCTGAATCATGAATGATGGTTTCGCTTTTTTCAAGTATTTTCAGTATTTCCCTTGCCTTTTTAATAATCTCGACGGGCAGTCCTGCAATTCTCGCAACTTCAATTCCGTAACTGTGACTGCTCGATCCTTTTTCCACTTTTCTCCGAAACAGTATTTTTTCACCCGATCTCTGAACCGAAATATTAAGATTCTCGACAAAATCATATTTTTCGGAAAGTCCCGTCAATTCATGATAATGAGTCGCGAACAAAGTTCTGCATCCTATACGCGAGACAAGATATTCGGCGACTGACCACGCTATTGAAATGCCGTCGTATGTGCTTGTCCCTCTTCCGATCTCGTCGAGGATGACGAGGCTGCGCGGTGTGACGTTGTTTGTAATGTTGGCTGTTTCAATCATTTCGGCCATGAATGTGCTTATTCCCTTTGAAATGTCGTCACTGGCTCCAATTCTCGAAAATATTCTGTCCGTCAACCCGATCTCTGCATATTTTGCCGGAACGAACGAACCCGCCTGGGCCATTATTGCGATTTGAGCCGCCTGCCTCATGTAAGTTGATTTACCCGACATGTTAGGGCCTGTTATTATGGCAAGAGAAGGGCCGTTTTCACCGTCGAGAAAAATGTCGTTTGGAACGAAAGAATCGTTTCCCGTCTTTTTCTCAACGACGGGATGCCTGGATTCCAATGCGTGTAAAACATTGCTATCGGCGAGTTTCGGTCTTACGTATCCTTGATTTTCTGCGGCTTTAGAGAAAGACATCAGAACATCGAGACATGAAATCAGTTCGCCGTTTTCTCTTGTCGTTTTCGACGCTAAGCAGCACAGAGTCCTTATTTCGTCTATTATATTTTCTTCCATGATTTTTATTTTCTGCTGTCCGCTTAAAATTCTTTCTTCAAGTTCTTCCAGTTCTCTGTCGCTGAATCGCTCTGCGTTGGAAAGCCATTGTTTTCTGCGGAATTCCGACGGCACAAGGTCCAGATTCGGTTTCGTGATCTCGTAGTAATAACCTATTACGGCGTTATACTTTATCTTCAGGGATGAAATTCCCGTGATTTTTTTCTGTTCCTTCTCGAGTGAAGTGATCTTGGACAAAGCATCTTTGACGTCATCCCTCAAAAGGTCAAGCTCTTCTCTGAATCCTCTTTTGACGCTTTCTTCAGCGATCTCAGCCAAAGAATTTTTCAACACTTCATATACATCGCTTTGGGGATCCAGTTTTTCAGATATGTCTCTGAGAATTTTTGATGTAAGCGCACCAACCGTTTTCTTTATTTCAGGAATGCACTTCAATACGCTTTTTAATTTTGTGAGTTCGTAAACGGTTGCTCTGCCCGTCCCCAGCCTGCCTGACAGCCTGACCGGGTCGTGCAGATCCTTAAAAAGAAAAGTCAACTCGTCTCGGATCCCGCTTTTTTCTTTCAATTCCTGCACGGCGTCCAGTCTTTCTTCAATATTTTCCGCTTCAGTAAGAGGCTCGGACAGCCATTTTTTTAAAAGTCTTTTTCCGCAGGAAAGCTCGGTGTAGTCGAGTACTCCGAACAGAGAATCGTTTTTATCGCCAGAAGAAGATTCGATTATTTCGAGATTTTTTGCCGTAGTTCTGTCGAAGGTCATGGATTTTGAAAAATCGTGCTTCTGAAGCTTATTCATATGGTCCATTCCGCTGTTTGTCGTCCTCGACAAATATTCAAAAAGCGCGGAGGCCGCAAGAGCCGGTAGGGAGCCGTCCTCTATTCCAAAACCCAAAAAAGTTGCGGTTCCGAGCTTTTTTTTAAGTTTGGATGACACGGCAGGACTGAAATATGTGTCGTCAAGACGCGATATAAACCAGTCTTTTGCTTCGAACTCAATTCCTTCGGGCAGAAGTATTTCTTTGGGGGAAATTCTCTGAAGTTCTTCTTCGAGATTTTCAGTCTGTATTTCCCCGGTTTTGAACTCACCGCTCAAAGCTTCGGCGAAAGCGAATCCCGTGGTTTTTTTCCCCGGTATGATACAGCATACGTACAGATCTTTTTCAGGGCTGACCAAAGACGGCTCGACCGCCGTTCCCGGTGTTATCAGATTGACTATCTCCCTCTTTATCAGTTTTTTTCCGGGCGGCTCGAGTTGCTCGCACACAGCGACCTTGTATCCTTTTCCTATAATACTGTTGATATAATTGTCAACTGCCTTGACCGGAACCCCTGCAAGAGGGACTCTCGTGTTTTTACCCGCCGGTTTCGAAGTCAGGGCTATTCCGGTGAGTTCCGAAACCGTTTTGGCGTCGTCGAAGAACGTCTCATAAAAATCGCCCATCCGGAAAAAAAGGATGGCGTCGGGAAATTTGCTTTTTTCCCTGAAATACTGCTTCAGAAAAGGTGTCTGCGGTACGGAAAGAGCATCCTCAAACAGGCCGTCCAAAAAGCGTCGCTCCTTTCAATCCGCTCAACATTACGTCCAACTCCCTGCCCCTTTCAAATTCGGCGTCTATTAAAACGGGTGAAAAATCAGCAAGTATTCCCAGAGAATATCCGCCGAAACGCGATATTGACGTAATCATAGCTCTTTGCATGGTGTTCAGTCTCTCTTTCTTTTTTTCCAGAGATATGCCGTTTTGCAAAACTATAAGTTCGGCCAGCCGTTTTTTCCCGACATCTTCCTCTGCTTGACAGGGCATCAAGTTGTCGAGAGTTCCTTTTCTCGGAGAAAAAGCGTACATGTATGCTTCGTCGAATCTTATTTTTCTTACAAGATCGAGCGTATCTTCAAAATCACATTTCGATTCTCCGGGTAAACCGACCATTACGTCAGTTGTCAGGCGCATTTCAGGATAAATATCCTTTATCATACTTATGTCATCAGTATATTTTTTTACGTCGTAACCTCTCTTCATCTGTTTGAGAAGTTTATCAGAACCGGTCTGGAAGGGCAGATGAAAATGCTTGAGTATCTTTCCGTTTCCGGCGACAGTCTCCACTGTTTTTTTTGAAAGGTCGGCGGGATGAGACGTCATAAAAGTCACTTTCTTCACACCTGCAATATATGACACGTCGTTTAAAAGAGAAGAAAACCTGTAACCTTTGTAATCATATCTGTTGACATTCTGACCGAGGAGACTGAATACCTCGCCTCCTTTTGACACACATTTTTCGACGTCGCTAAAAATTTCTTCAGGATTTTTCGACACGACTTTTCCTCGAAGATAAGGAACTATACAATAAGTGCAAAATCTGTCACAACCGACGACAACAGGAATTTCGTATTCGATCCGGTCGAATTTAAGATCATTTGAAAAAATACCTTCCCCTCTTTCAATCCGGTCAATTTTTTCAAAATCTATTTTTGCAGAGACTTCGTCGGCTCCGGCGCTTTTGAGCCTTTCCGGAACGTGTGAGGCGAGACAGCCCACGGCGAGGATTTTTGCCTTTTTCCCCGAAACCGAGCTTATCCATCCGACCGCCCTGTCTTCGGCGTGCTTTCTAACAGAGCAGGCGTTGACTATTATAAGGTCCGCTTCGCTCAGGTTGTCGGTCCACAACAGCCCTCTCGAACCGAGCTCTTCTGCCATGTATCTCGACTCAGAGAAATTCATCTGACAGCCGTATGTCTTTATATAGTATTTCATAGACGAAGATTATATCAGAAAGAATCTTGATTCCATCACTCCGAACACGGCTTTCCTTTCAGTTTTCTTTTTATCTGATCGAAGGATTCTATCACAATTCTCACTTTTGAAGAGTTTTTCATATATTTATCGGAGATTATTTCGACGACGGCGTAATTGTCTGTTCTCGCCGTATATAAACCGCCGTTATTCCTTTCGACGACGGCAAGTCTTGTTGTCCCGACAAGGCTTTCGAGAAATTTTCTGCTGAGATTCTTAGCCATATTCCTGATTTCCAAAGCCCTTTTCGTCCTCTCCTCCGATCCGACAGTGTCGGGACAAAGGTTGGCAAGAGTGCCTTTCCTCGCCGAAAAAGGAAAGACATGAGCATAGGAGGGAGACAGTTTTTGAAGAAAATCCATTGTTTCGGCGTGGCTTTCAGGGGATTCTGTCGGAAATCCGGCAATGATGTCCACCCCTACACCCGGATTTTCTCTTTTGTCCCTGAAATGACAAACAAATTTTATAACCTCTTGCGGTTCGTATTTTCTCATCATGTCCTTCAAAACTGCCGGTGATCCGCTCTGCATGGAAAGATGAAGGTGAGGCAACACGCGTTTTTCGTTCAACATCTCATTGAATTCGGCGTCGTCTATGATATCGCGGGGATTGAGCGAGCCTATTCTGAAGCTTATTGATTCTGTGGACGAAACAAGTTTTTTAAGGAACTTGCCGAATCCGCCTTCCGTTTTGCCGAGACTTATGCCGGCAATCACAACTTCAGGATAACCCGAACTTTCGAGCATCGAGATCTCCTGTATTACACTCGCCTGATTTCTCGTAACTGATCTCCCTCTCATCGGATTGACGACGCAAAAAGAACAAAAGGAAACGCAGCCCTCCTGAACTGAGACAACAGGCCTCGATCTCTTCCTGACAAGAGGGTAATCCGCTTTTTCGACGCCGATTTCATTCAGAATCTCTTCACCTCGTTGGGCTTCGCCTTTAAAACAGCCGCTGACGTAAATCCTGCCCGATTCTTTTTTTGATTTTTTTATCTGGGAAATACATTCCCTGCGCGCTTCTTCGGTGACACTGCAGGAAAAAACAACTGTAAAATCGGGAAAATTTTTCTTTTTGACATAACCGGCCGATGAGAGAGAGCTTTCAATTATTTCGGCGTTGTACTGGTTTACCTTACAGCCGAATACCTTTATTGAATAAGTCTCCGGCAAAATCAGCCGTTCAAGTCCAAAAATAACACAAAGAAAATCCCCGGTTCAAGCCTTAAAGGAATCTTTCTTCTTCCTTGAAAACCATTCCGAGTTTCTCGAGCTCTTCGAGTATCGGGAGGTATAGTTCAGGAACGACTGGTATTCTGACGCCAGTGAGTTTTATTTTTCCGTCCAAAAACAGCTTGGCCGCTATGGCGACGGGCAAACTGACCGACTTCGACATGGCCGAATCGCCGTCCGGAGTGCCGTAATAGACGAAATAAGATATTATTTCCTTCAATCTGCTGTCCTTGCACAGGATTTCGAACCTGTGCTTCATGACTATCATGTCAACTTCGCCGGGCTTGAACTCCATCTTTTTTTTCATGAGATCGGTCATCAGATCTATCGGAGCGGCATTTTTATATGGAAGTTCTTCGTCTCCGAACAACCCGAGCCACTCCAGTTTTTTCATCACTTCGCCGTCTTCATCGGTTTCTATGAATTTGGCCAAAGATTTCCTGATGTCTCCGCCCGTAAAATCTGGGATCAGTCTCGACGTCATTCCCGAATACGTCGGATTGTTTGAAAAATCCATTTTCTCTTTTGAGAAAAGACCCAGTTTTACCATTCTGCTGAAAAGCTCACAGTGCTCAGGATATCTGAGGGTCCCTCTAAGAAGGGTTTCAATATCGTTCAAGCTGTATATTTCCTTGTATACAGTAGAATCCCTGTTGGGGTATCCGTCGAATATTCCTATGTCACCGACCTCGACGCATTCACAGCAGTGAAAAAGTTCGGACCCGTCAATCTCGACCGTTTTTCCGTTCTTCAAATATCTGGCAGGGCTGGTCGCGGCGACGAGGACGCCTCTCGGGCTCCACGAAAACTTGTAATTGAGAGGATTGTCGCAAAAACTCGGCGAAGGGAGTCCTCCGCAAAAAGAAATAAAAGTTTTGATTTTCCCTCCGGCTGCTTTTTCCGTATCTATTATCTTCATCGCCGACATGTGATCCATTCCGGGGTCAACTCCGCATTCGTTCAAAAAGAGAAGATTCTTGCTTTTGGCTTCTTCGTCGAAAGAACGCATTTTAGGACTGACGTATGAAGTTGTCATCATGTGCTTTGAGGATTTCAGAGCGCATTCGGCGACGACAGGATGATAGTCCGCCGGCAAAAGGCTTATCACGAGATCGTGCATATCAATCAGTTTCTGAAGACCAGGGATGTCTTCTATGTTCCATTTCTGCGAGGTTCCGCGCGGCCTTCCTGCCAAAAGACCTTTGTCGCCGCTTCTGCTGGCCAAAGTTAAATTTATGTCTTCAAAAGACAAAAAATAATCAATCAAAGGTTTTGCTACAAGTCCCGCCCCGAGTAAAAGAATTTTTTTCATTATTGTCTCCTTCACCAGTATAACTTCATTTTCCGAGAACTTCTTCCCGGCTAAAATGCCAAAGATAACTTCTGTTATTGTAGCATTTGACCGACAAATCCGGAAGAAATATTTTAACGGCTCCGTCTTTGTCGGTTCTGAAACCGGTCGATTTCAACGCCGTAAGATATTCGATCAACGCTTTTGAAGGATGCCCGTAGGGATTGTTTCTGCCAACGCTTATAACGGTCATGTCGGGAGAGATCTCACCGATTACATCCAGAGGATTAGCCCTGCCGTCACCGTGATGCGACGCGAGAAGAACCACCTTGTCATATGATAAAAATTCCGGCCGGCAGAAAAGTGTTCTGTCTCCGGGCAATAAAATGAGGCAATTCCCCGAGGCGGCGGTCATAAAAAGTGAAAATCCGTTCTGATCTCCCGAAAATTCTGCTTTACCTTCTTTTTCAGGAGAGTGCACGGCGACGAAAATCTCACCGAAAATCAAAGTGTCATCAGAAGATAGCTCTTTCAGTCTATCGCCCGCTGAGACCATGTAATCGGAAAGAAAGTCTTCTACTTTCAGCACACCGTTGAAAAACACGACTTCGGTTTCGAGTCGGGAAATGACGCTTTTCATTCCCCCGACATGATCTTTATCCTGATGAGTTGCGAAGACTGCGTCGACAGATCCTGAATGTTCAAGATCAATGTAATTTACAATAATTTGAGCGCAATGCTCGTTTCTTCCGGCGTCTATAACGAAGTTGTGACCTTCATTTGAATGGACCAAACACGAGTTTCCCTGACCCACGTCGAAAAAAAGTATGTAACTTTTTTCAAATAAAATCCTCCTTCCGAAAAAAACGGCCAGAAAAACTGAAGCGAATGCGAAAAAGCAGCCGAGAAGTTTTCTTTTCTTGAAGGCGAGTTTAAGAAGAATAAGGCAAAAAACAAACAAAACAGTTTCGTAAGGTTGAAATGGAGACAGACTAACATTGGGACAATACACTGAAACAGCGTCGGCAATGAGCAATATTGACTTTCCGGCAGCCCAGACGGCTCCCGAAAAAACAGGGAAATAAGGAAAAAAAATAAAAAGTCCGAGAGAGAGAATGAAAATGTACAAAATCGGAATGACGAAGAGATTAGCCATAGTAGAGAAAAGGAAAACTCTGCCGTAAGTTACGGAAATGACGGGCAAAAGGCATATATTGACAATTGTGACAACAGCGAATCCGAGCAACATATATGTAACAGGAGCGCTGAATTGTTTTTGTTTGATCAGACCGGAAACAGGAGGCATAAAAGACACCAAGCCGAGAACGCTGCCGAAAGACATCAGAAATCCCGCGTTCCAAAGAGAAAGAGGATTTCTCGTCAAAATCACTGTGCCCGCAATACCGAGCATCTGATACGGATTTCTTTCTCTCTCGAAGATGAGGCAGGCTAAAAAAACCGAAGAACCAACTGTCGCCCTCCATACAGACGGGTGACCTCCGGTCAGAGAGAGATAGAGAAAAATCAAAATTATGGAGACGAGGTATGAAGCTTTTTTCGGGACGCCGACGGCAGAAGCCGCCATGAGAATTATGAACAGAATTATACCGACGTGAAGTCCGCTAATGGCCAATATGTGTGAAATGCCGCTTTTAAGAAAATCTTCCCTGGTTTCTTCATCTATGAACAGCCTGTCACCTATCGAAACAGCTAAAGCGAAAGAAGCCAAAGCGCTGTCGTCGGAAAATTCTTCGAGTATTAGACGCCTTATTTTGTTTCTCGTCAAATCGGACAGGCAGCGGCTGTTTCCGGTGACAATGAAACTGTCGCAATAAAAAACGACGCTCATCGAATTTTCGAGAAGAAATCTGCCGTAGTCAAATTGATGCGGATTCGTCGAAAAAGGCAAAGTGCCAAAATGCCCGAAAGCCCAGACATTCTGGCCGTCTTCGAGAGGCTGATAGGTCAAAATACAGGCGTCGAACCTGGCTGGTCTGCCGTTCAGACGAGTTATCGAAATGCGCCTGCTTTTTCTAGTCACCGGCTTGACACTGCCGGTTATCTCACAGTCCATTCTCTCTTGGTAGATGTATTCGGAGCCGGGTCCTGGTATTTTCAGGTAACCCCAGATTACATACAGAAAGACCGCAGCCGACATAAACAACCACCTGGACAGGACCGTATTGTTTTTTATCGCCAGTAAAATACCAGTGGACAATAACAAGACAGAACACACTATCGCAATATTAAGCGGAAAAAGACAACCGGCAAAATATGTTCCGAGACAGGCGCAGAGAAAAAGCCAAAAAGCTATATTCTCTCTTAAAAAATCACTCTTTTTTGAAAATATTCCTGACTTTTTTGAAAACACCCTTCTTTGCCGTTTCGGGGAAATCTCCTTCAAGAACTTCTTTCAGATCAATGGCCTCGATGCATTCGGGATCCCATTTGAAAGCTTCGTTGAGGGAAAAACGGGCCTCGTCGAATCTTCTCATTCCGTAAAGAGCCCAGGCGTATACGGCGTGAAAAAATCCTTCGAAAATTCTGTCCTTGAGCGATCTCTGGATTGATTCAATGTTCTTCGCTACTTCCCGGCCCGTTGATACTCTAATCATCGAAAGATAAACAAGATACTCCGTTTTTTTGTGCACTTTAATGGCGGCATCGATCAGTATCTCGGCCCTGGACCAATTTTTCGCTTTAACAGCCGCTCTGGCTTGGGCAAAAAGGTTTTTCGCCTGAACGACGAGGCTTTTGTCGACCTCTCCGGAAAGTTTTCTGTCATATTCGTTCCTTCTGTCTCTGTCTATCAGGGTTTTGTATGCTCTTGTTATCTCAGCGAATCTGTCGTTTGCTTTCCTCCACGAAAGACCCGTTTTATCTTCAATGTGATCCGGGTGATGCTGTTTGGCAAGGGCTATGTATCTTTCTCTTATTTCAGAGTCTGTGGCATTAAACGTCACTCCGAGGATTTCGTAGAAATCTTCCATCTTGAGATATTAAATATTGAACAGATTTCTGTCAAGTCATTATCTTGCCATGGCAAGTTATTATCTTGCCACGGCTTGAAAATTTAAAGTATAATCAATGATTGTATGCAAATTTTCATAAAAACGGAGGATTGATGAAACAACAAATTCCGGCGCAGATATCCATAGAACTCCCCGACGAGGTCTCCGACGGAACTTACAGCAATTTTGTCATAATTTTGTCTTCACCTGCCGAATTTGTAGTTGATTTTGCGAGGCTTGTACCGGGAAAAAACAAAGCAAAGATCAACAGCAGAATTATAATGCCCCCTCAGACAGCAAAAAGACTGATAAAACTTCTCGAAGAACGCGTGAAAGATTTCGAGGACAAGTTCGGCATCATAAAAACCGATGAACCCGAAAAGAACGTAATGGGTTTCAACAACATCTAAAGAGGTAAAAAATGGACATTAAATCTGTAATTGCCGATTTCATTGTCAGAGTTCAGAAGTGGAAATCCGGAGGCGGCGAGAAATCAATCAGAAGGCAGAAAGACAAGGGCAAACTGACAGCCAGAGAAAGGATCGAAGCTCTGATCGACGAAGGCAGTTTCTTTGAGACAGACCTCTTCGTCGAACACAAAGCTCGAGGATACGGACTGGACGGAGTCATGCTTGCCGGTGACGGAGTGATAACCGGCGTAGGAAAAATTTCCCGCCGACCCGTGGCTCTTTTCGCCCAGGACTTCACCGTCGCAGGCGGATCTCTCGGAGAAGGTCACGCCTCGAAGATAGTGAAAGTCATGGACATGGCAAGAGATTCCGGCATGCCTCTCATAGGCCTAAACGACTCAGGCGGAGCAAGAATTCAGGAAGGAGTCGGCGCACTGGCGGGATACGGCGACATCTTTTATAAAAACACAAAACTCTCGGGTGTTGTGCCTCAGATATCGGTCATACTTGGTCCTTGCGCAGGAGGGGCGGTATATTCACCCGCCCTCACCGATTTTGTGATAGTTGTCGAAAAAATAAGCAATATGTTCATAACCGGTCCGGAAGTTATTAAAGCCGTCATAGGTGAAGAAATTTCCATGGAGGATTTGGGCGGGGCAATGACCCACGCCGAGATCACCGGCAACGCGCATTTCGTTGCTCCCAGCGAGCCGGAAGCTTTTTCCCTCATAAAAGCTCTCTTGTCTTACATCCCTGCCAACAACAAAGAGATGCCTTCTCTCATCCCTGCAGAAAACCCGAAAAAACAATTCGACATAACAAAAACGATACCATCCGATCCGAAAGTCACATACGACGTGCTTGACATTATAAGCTCAATAACCGACAAGTCCGAGTTCCTGGAAGTTCACGAGAACTGGGCAAAAAACATAGTTGTCGGTTTCGGCAGACTCGGGGGACATTCTGTCGGAATAGTCGCCAACCAGCCTTATTATCTCGCTGGAGTTCTCGATGTCAACGCGGCGGATAAAGCTGCTCGTTTTATAAGATTTTGCGATTCCTTCAACATTCCCCTTCTGACTTTTGTCGACATTCCCGGCTATCTTCCGGGCATAGATCAGGAGCACGCGGGAGTCATTCGTCACGGCGCGAAAGTTCTTTACGCCTATTCCGAAGCCACTGTACCTAAACTGACAGTTATTATAAGAAAGGCATACGGCGGAGGCTACATTGCGATGTGCAGTAAACACCTCGGTGCTGACTTCGTCGCGGCATGGCCGACCGCGGAAATCGCAGTCATGGGACCGGAAGGCGCCGCGAACATACTCTTCAAGAAAGAAATAGAAAACAGCCAGGATCCAGACGCAACGAGAAAAGAAAAAATAACCGAATATCAGGAAAAATTCGCAAATCCCTATGTCGCCGCCTCAAAGGGTTTCGTCGACGCCGTCATTGAACCCGAAGAAACCCGCCAGATACTGATAAACATGCTGGGCATTTTTAGGGAAAAGTCGAGGCAGTCGCTTTGGAAACACCACGGCAATATGCCTGTTTAGGAGCGAATGATGTTTAACGAAAAGATAGAACTCAACGTCGACGACTCTTTTTATATAACCAATAATTTCAAAAGAAAAAATCCTGGCGTCAATTTTGAAAAAAACACGCAGAAGGAAGAGAAATCTCCGATCCCCGGAATAATAAAAGAAATCTTTGTCCGCGAAGGCTCTCGGGTTGAAAAAGGAGACATCCTTTACGTAATTGAAGCGATGAAATCCTACAACAAGATCTTTTCCGAATACCGCGGAAAAGTAATGGTTCTGAAAATCAAACCGGGTGATAAAGTAAAAAAAGGGGACGTAGTTATATACAGGAGCGATGATTGAAAAAAATAATCGCTTCCAAGCTCACATGGTCCTGCCCAGAAGATGTTTTCAAATTCAAAACCACCTCCGAGTTGAATCCCACCGAAGACATAATAGGTCAGCGGGAAGCAATAGAATCCATAACGACCGGCATTGAGATAGACGGGCAGGGTTACAACGTATTCATCTCCGGATTAGCCGGTACGGGGAGAAAAAGCACTCTTCACAAGTTTCTTACTAAAAAAATAGGAAGAGGCGAAAAAAATCTTGAAGACATAATTTTTCTATACAACTTCGACATTCCCGAAGAGCCTGTTTCAATCAAACTCTCGAAAGGTGAAGGAATACTGCTTTCACGGGCTTTGGAGGAACTTCTCGAGAATCTTGAAAATCTTATATCGGCCATTTATTTCAACGACAAATACATGTCGGAACTTATGACTTTTGAAAAAAAAGAAAAAAAGGAAGAGAACAGAATTTTTTCCAAAATCGACAAACTCGTTAAAACTTCGGGATTCAGGTGGATGAAGACCGAAGGAGAAGGCTCGAAAATGGAACTTATGCCCGTTCACAAAAAAAAAGTTTTCAGCTTCAACGAACTTACCGAACTGGTTGAGAAAAACCAGCTAAAAAACAAAAAACTGAAGGAATTTCTCGAAAAAAAAGACGAGATCGAAAAAACGATAGCTTTATATCTGAACGATTTTAAAACTTTGAGAACGGCTTTTTCAAACAGAAAGAAAAAGCTCGACATAGACACGGCATACCCTTTTCTGAAACTCATTTTCGAAGACCTGAAAGAGCTCACTTCTTCGGCGGAAATGAAAGATTATCTCGATTTTTACCTCGACTATATGCTTACCAACATATCTCTCTGGAAAACTCTCATGGAGGCCGAACAGGACAAAGAAAAATGGAAATCCGAGAAAGAAAGCATAGACAGTATTATGAGCATAAACGTCGCCGTCAACAACCACAAAAAAATTAAAAGGCCAGTCATTATCGAGAGTTTTCCGTCAGAGAACAATCTGTTCGGAACTGTCGAAAACGTCAGCTCGAGCGAAAAGATCCACACCAGCATTAAAGCCGGCAGTCTTCTAAAAGCCCACAAAGGCTTTTTGATAATCGACGCATTTGACCTCCTTCAGGAGGAAAATTCATGGCAAAGACTTAAAAGAACGCTCAAAACCCAGAGACTGGAAATAACACCCGTGGCCAATCCTCTCTCCTCGCGAAGTTATCTAAGACCGAATCCGGTTGAAATCGACGTTAAAGTTGTCATGATAGGGAACGACGAAATATATTCTGCGCTATATTACAAGGATCCCGATTTCCCGAAGATATTCAAAATCAAGGCCAAGTTCGACGAGCACATGTTGCTTTCGAAAAGAAACCTTAAAAAATATTCAAATTTCATCGCCCTGACGTCGAAAAAAGAAAATTTGCCGCATTTTTCACGCGAGTCGGTGATCAGCATTTGTGAATACGCCGTCAAACTCGCCGGGGACAAAAAACTGATAAGCACAAAATTCGGAAAAATATCCGATCTGATGAAGGAAAGCAGTTACTGGGAAACCAAGAAAAACAAAAAAGCGAAAACGGTCACCCAAAAATCCGTCGAAAAAGCAATAGACATGATGCGATTCAGAAGAACGTCTCTCGAAAGAGAATACCTCAGACTGATACGTGACAACGTCATTAAAATTTTTCTCAAAGGAAGTCAGATCGGTCAAGTGAACGGCCTGACGATTATTGACACAGACGACATCCCCGTAGGACTGCCGGCGAGGATAACAGCGCGGGTGTCACCCGGAGAGAAAGGCATAATAAGCATAGACAGAAAATCCAACCTTTCAGGAGAAATCCACACAAAGGGAGTCAATATCATAAGCGGGTATCTCAGAGGTAAATACGCCGAGGAATCCCCTTTGTCCATACACGCATCCGTTTGTTTCGAGCAGTCCTACAACATTATCGACGGCGACAGCGCTTCCGTCGCAGAAATATGCGCTCTTTTGTCATGCATTTCCAAAATCCCTGTCAAACAGAATTTTGCCGTTACCGGATCAGTCGATCAGACAGGAAATGTTCAGGCAGTCGGAGGAATCAACGAAAAAATAGAAGGTTTTTACAGAACGTGTAAAATGAAAAAAATAAGGAACGGATCGCTCATAATACCCAAAGACAACGAAAATTCGCTGATGCTCGGGAAAGACATCCGACAATCGTCAGCCGCCGGATCATTCTCTATATATTCCGTGAATTCAATTGACGAAACGCTTTGTCTGATATTGGACACCGGAAACGAAAGAAATAAAATGCAGTACATAGAAAAACGCATAAAAGAAGGTTTGAAAAATTACTTCGAAAAATCATACGCCGTGAAGAGAGGAAGATATGCTTGACGTAAAATATATAAGAGAAAACAGAGAATATGTGAAGATTGCCGTCGCGTCGAAAGGAGAAAAATGCGATCTTGACGCTTTTTTTGAAATTGATGAAGCGAGAAAGTTCTCTTTAAAGATGATAGAAAACAAGAGAAGCAGGCTCAACGCTCTTTCAAAAGAAATATCTGCAAAAAAAATAAACGGACAGGATCTCCTGGCGGAGTCAAAAAAACTCTCTTCCGAGATAAAGTCCGACGAAAAGGAATTCGCCGAAACTGACAAAAAATGGAAAGAAGCCCTGTATTGGATACCGAATGTGCCGGACCAGGACGTGCCAACGGGAAAATCAGCCGAAGACAACGAAACGGTTTATTCCTGGGGCAAACCCGGCTCCGAGAAAAAGGGACTTGACCATTTTGAGCTTTCTTCAAAATTAAAACTTCTCGATTTCGCTTCCGCGGGAAAAGTTTCAAAAAGCGCTTTCCCTCTGTACACTGGAAACGGAGCACGGCTTGAACTCGCTCTTATTATGTTTATGATGGAGATGCACTCCGAAAACGGTTACAGAGAGTTATTGCCGCCTTATCTCGTCAACAGAAACGCGATGTTCGGCACGGGCCAGCTTCCGAAACTCGAGGAGGACATGTATCTGATTGAAAAAGACGACCTCTTCCTCAATCCGACCGCAGAAGTGCCTGTTACAAACCTGTTTTCCCAGGAATTACTCGGCTGTGAATCACTGCCTGTAAAAATCTGCG
The DNA here is from genome assembly GCA_016934535.1 of candidate division WOR-3 bacterium. NCBI lineage: Bacteria > Pseudomonadati > Caldifarciminota > Caldifarciminota bacterium. The sequence continues at coordinate 15,006 of JAFGSQ010000037.1, read as the reverse complement.
CTTACACAACTTGTTTCAGGCGTGAAGCGGGATCCTACGGAAAGGAGACGAAAGGTCTAATGAGAATGCATCAGTTCAACAAAGTCGAACTCGTGCATCTGTCGAAACCCGAGGAAAGCAGAAACAGTCTCGAGGAACTTCTCGAAGAAAGTCAGCTCGTGCTTAAAAAATTAGAAATACCTTTCAGGACAAGAAAACTTTGCACCGGTGAAATGAGTTTTGCCAGCGCGATAACATACGATTTGGAAGCTTGGGCTCCCGTGTCGAAAAAGTACCTCGAAGTGTCATCGGTGTCGCTTTTCAGGGATTTTCAATCACGCAGGATCAACATCCGCTTTAAAAACGAAGAAGGTAAAATTTCATTCGTTCACACTTTAAACGGAAGCGCTCTTGCCACCCCGAGAACGATGATAGCCATATTGGAGAATTATCAGCAGGAAAACGGAGAAGTGTCGGTTCCTGAAGTTTTGAAAAAATACTTCCCGGGCAGGGAGACTTTATCTCTCTGATCCGCTTTTCTGTCCAATCATGAAACACCTCGAACTTAAACCCATAATTATTACGACTGCACTTTTGCTTCTTTTTTCTTGCGGAACCAGAAAAGACCCGTACAGTTCTTTTGCCAGAATATACAAAGTCGAATTGACCGGTTGTGAAGAGGTCAGTGTAAAAGACATACGGCCTTATCTTTATTCGGACGAAAACGATTTATACAGCCCTTTCTCAAGCTCAAAAAATGTCAAAAACATACTCGCTTATTACTCTCAGCTCGGATTTCTCAAAGCGGCTGTTCTCAATCAAACCGATTCTCTCACACCCAGAGGATACGTCCTGAAATACGAGATAAATGAAGGAGAAAGGTCGGTCATCAATTCAGTGAGTTTGTCTGGGTGTGATTCCGGAACAGACATGTCGGCTTTTGAACAGCACGACATCCTTCCGGGAAAGCCTTTGAATCAGATTAACCTCACGATGGTACAGATAAAAATTGCCTCAGAATACATAAACAGAGGATATTACAACATAAAGATCGAAGACACAATCGTTCCTTTGAGTGCGGATTCACTTTTGTGCGACATTTTTATTTCCGTAGACACTGGAAACAAAGTTTTTATTAACAATGTCGAAATACTTGGTAATTCCAGAGTGAGAACAAAAATAATAGAGATGGAATCAAGATTGAAAAGCGGACAGCTTTTCTTCCCCGATATGCTCGCCAGGGTCAGGAACAATCTTTATTACACGGGTCTTTTCTCGTATGTCTCGGTAAAACCTATGCCGTCAAAACTGCACGAAGACAGTTTGAAAGTCATAATCATGGTCGAGGAATCCAAAATGTCATTTTTCCTCGTCTCACTGAACTACAAAAGCGACAGAAAAACCGGTATAAATCTCAAGTGGGGAAACTACAATCTTTTCGGCAACGCTCAGAGGATTTCAGTTTCTGTCTCCTACGACACTGATTTTCAAGGTGATTACATTGAAAATGCGGAATTGAACTATTCCGAACCTTATTTTTTAGGCACTTCGCTTATTTTTTCGAGCTCTCTTAAAGGCGAAAGAAAAGGTATCGGAGAAAGAAACATTGAATACCTTGAATTTTCGCCTTCTCTGGGCAAAAGGATATCCGCCTGCGGCGTTGTTTATTCAGGCCTCGTCTTTCACAAAGCATGGCTTGACACGACATCTTCATCCGGAACGGATCAGCCGCAATTTACATACAGTAAATTCACAAACAGTCTTATATTCGGCTACACTTTCGATTCCAGGGACAATCCGTTTTCTCCCACTACCGGTCTAAAACAGAATTTTAGGTTTCAGATGGCCGGCAGACCCCTTGGCGGTGACAATTATTTCTACAGACTCGGCTGGGACTGGGTGCGGCTGGCGAAACCGTCGCAATTCGGATACTACGTTTTCCTTCGTTCGACATGGACTTTTCCTTATTCGGTGTCCCTCGAAAACGGCATAAGTTCCGACCAGAAAATCACACTGGGCGGAGTGAATTCACTCCGAGGCTATCCGGAGGGTTCCCTGGGAGACCCCGATGAAATCGGCGGCAACAGCGGCAACGTCCTCATGAACGCCATGACGCAAATCCATTACAGCTCAGGCGAATTCGCGCTTGAATTCTTCGCCGACGCAGGAGGATTGTGGAACTCTTCGAAAGATATATCGCCTTACGAAAACGTAGGTATTTCACTGGGAATCGGAATTATTTACAACACACCGGCCGGACCGATCAGGCTCGAATACGGATTGCCAATGGTCGGCGAACATCGTTACAAAGGAATGATCCAATTTGCTTTCGGCAATCCCTTCTGACAATAAACGGACAGTAAAACCCAAAGAGCGCTGGAGGAAATTCTTTCCGCGATTGAGACTCGTCCCCCTTTTATTTGCAACGGGGATTCTCTATTTTGCCATCGCGTCCGTTTTTCAGGGTAAAGCCGAAGAATTCGCTTTCAAAGAGACAGTAAAAATATTCGAAAATATTTTCGACATCAAAGTCACCTATCAACAGGCCGGGTTTTTTTCCAAGCCTTCTGTCTGGATCAAAGACCTTCACGTATACAACGACAGAGAAGAACTGCTTCTGAGCTGTCCTTACGCTGAAATCAATTTCAGCTTTTTTGACATTATAAACAAAAGGCAAGTCAAATCAGTCTTTTCGGACGGGCTGTTTCTGCAATTCACGCACTCCGAATCCGGTGTACTCAACTGGAATCTTGATCCTAAACCTCAGGACGGTAAACCGCCCGGAGACATATCTTTCCCCAGAATTTCCGCCGAAAGGATATTTGTTTCAAACGGCCGTCTCATTTACGACGCCAAAGAAATATCCGACATATCGGTCGACGCTGTCCTGCTGTCTTATCCCGAAGGCATAAACATAACTGTCGAAAAAGCCGCTTTTTCGACCTGTTATGTTTCCAGTCAGATTTTTTTAAAATCAGATGTCGTGCTCTATCCCGACCTTAGATTATCAGGATTGGTGGAAATCGGAACCGGCAACACTTTCGTTGTTGCCCGTGCCGACGTGTTTTCGAGAGAAGCAAGATTCAGTGCAGTCATCGACACTTTCTGGTCGGATGTCAGTGAGTGGCGCAAAGAAATTTCAGGAAGAATTACAGGAAAGGGAAGTTTTACATATCATGAAGGGTTGAAATATGCCGATTTCAATTTATTTGCCGAAGGGTTGTCGTTTGACAAGTATTTCGCCGACTCGATTTCCTCGGAAATTTCCTACGAAGATGAAATGATATCGACAGACAACTCCAGGATATATTTGGGCGGCGGAGAGATGCTTCTTAACTGTTCTTACGCTCCCAAAACTGATTCGATGTCTTTTCAGTCGGAATTTCAAGGAATCAGATCTCTGGACATAGGATTTCTTTCCGGATTTTCACCAAATCATTTCACTGCCAACGGGACGGCCGCAGGCTGGATAAAAGAACTGAAGAATCCCGATTCTCTTGTCTGCGAAGCGGTTTTTTCTTTCGCCAACTCTTCAGTAAACGATGTCTCGTTGAATTCACTTTACGGAACGCTAAATGCAGGAGCGGGACATTACGCTCTCTCCATCGCCTGCGTTACAGGAGAGTATGGTAACCTGGGAGCACAGATAGATTTTTCAAAAAACGGTTACGATTTAAGTTGCCGTCTTCAGGATTTCAATGTTTCTCTGTTGTCGCAACTTAAAATCACGGACCGGCAGATCCGGGGCAGGCTCAACGGCGTTCTGACGTATGATGGAAAATTTCTAAACGCCGACGTAACCGCTGAGGACGCCGAATTCAACGGTTTTTACTGCCGCTTCATAGACATGGAATTTGAAAACTTCGAAGCCACAAAATTCACCGCCGACGCAGTCAGGATTTCGGGAAGAGGTCTGGTTTACAATAAGTTCACGGCAGAAACGTTTGCCCTTTTTGCAGAAACAACGGACGATTTGCTCGAAGGAAAAGTGTCACTCTCCTCTGAATTTTTCGACGCCGGTTCTTTTTTCGCTTTTGACGCTGAAAATTCAAATATCTTATTTGAAAATTTAACTATCAACTCGGATTCGTTTTTTCTTTTGACGACTTCGCCGTTGATCGTCAGTTTTGCCGACAATCGTCTGTCACTGGACACATTTTACGCCGAAGGTTATTCCGGCCTGAATTTTTCCGCTTCCTGCGAGATAAACGGGGACAACATATCAGGATTTCTCAACGCAGACAGCGTCAGCATGAACTTGAATCCGTTTTTTCCATCCTTACCCCCTATACACGGTTATCTAAACCTTAGATCCGGCTTCTCGGGCCCGCTTTCAGACCCACGGGCTCACGTTCTGATCCGTACGGGAAAAGTCAAGTCCGGACTGCTTTTTCTCGACTTCGCTCACTTGGAAGGCGAAACGACTTTGAGAGGCTTGAAAATCGATACATGCGAGCTGGTTTTTCAAAATAGAACCTCGACAATTTCGGGTTATCTCCCCTTCGGGACTGAAGACGAGATCGATCTTAAAATTCTTTTCGACGACATAGGCCTCTGGCCTCTTGAATTCCTCTCAGACATTGCTGTCATGCTCTCCGGGAATGTCAGGGGAAACGCCTCCATAAAAGGGACGTACAAAGATCCGGACATTTACGGACAAGTTGAGCTTGTCGAAGGCGCCGCGTTCATCAAACCCGCAGGTCAAATAGCTCAAAACATTTCGGCTAAAGCCGATTTTCACGACGACTCTATAAATTTCAGCGTCGCAGGCACGAATTCACGGGGACATTTCGGCGTCGAAGGCGACCTGGTAATGACCGAAGGTTACAGGTCGTTCAATTCCCGGATAAAAATAGATTTCAAGGACGTTGACTATACGGGATTCGAAGGAGTTTGGGCAAACGTCACGGGCAATCTCGAAATTCAAGTAGACTCCAATTTTCACTCGTCTATAAGAGGCGACGCTTTCATAAATCAGGCTCTCATCTCTCCTGTTTCAGAAACACAGTCACAGCCTGCCGCAAACCAGGAAATACCTGACATGGAAATATTCATTGACGGTTCTTCAGGGAACATTATATTCAGGCACGAAATGGCCGAAGTCGAACTCAGCGGGACTTACAATGTTTCTTCATTCGACGGCTTGATCAGCACGAAAGGCGAATTGATCGCAGAACGCGGCAGCATTTTCTATCTCGACAGGAGTTTCAGGATAACCGAGGGACAACTGCTGCTCATAACCGACTCGACTCAAATTGACGGCGAAATAGATTTTTACGGAAAGACTGAAATATATTACTCCGATCCCGCGAACGGGACTTCTCCTGAGTCGAGAGAAGTGACAATAATCGCCCGGCTTTCAGGCAACATCAACTCACCTTCCCTGACACTGACATCTGAACCGAAAATGTCTGAACAGGATATCATTTCACTGCTGACTTTCAACACGACCTGGAGCAACATAACTTCGATTTCAACTATTGCATCTGCCGTGCCTAACAGGGCGGTAAACTACCTTCTCAGGACCAAAGTATTTTCAAGACTCGAAAGGGCTTTGAACCTCAGTGTAATAAATCTCGAGACTCAACTGGGTTCGTCGAACAGCGCCAAACTGACCCTCGCCAAATACGTCACTCGCGATGTCTATGTCGAATACAAGAAAGACATTCTCAACAACACCCCTGCGGATATTACTTTGACCTACAGGATATGGAAGAACACTTCCTTCATCCTTAACAAGGACTCCGATGACATCATGGGAGCAGGTCTGCAGTGGATATGGCGGTATTGAACTGCTTGAACAAACGATTCAGCCGCAGACAGATTCAATAATGTTGCTTTCGACCTTGAATTTTTCGAGAAAAGCACGCCTTTCGCTTTTCATTTTCTGAACCCAGAACCGGTATTCTTCCATTCTCCCGCTTTTTTCGAAAAACAAAACCGGATTGAGGATCTCGGCGGGTACTCTTTCGAGAAGCCACGAATTGGCTCCGTCGGCGACATCTACTATCTGATAACCGAAATCAGGATCTTTTTTCCAGGTGATTCTGTCTTCAAACAAAGCTTCTATCATCGCCGAGGAATGCGAAATCTTGACTTTCAGAGCCTTTTTATTCTCGACGTCCCTTGCGTCGCCGCCAACAAATCCCGTGTTCATCATCCAGGATTGCAAATTGTCGAATAATGCGGCCAAATCCCTGAACCTGTCGGCCTGGAGTTTATGGGTTCTCGGGAAAAAAGGCTGAGTGAATGGAGATCGTGTTTTACCGCGGTCTTTGCCTGCGGCCGAAGTTTTAGAAGTCTCTCCGAGCATGAAGTAACCGGCCGTCTGTTCCGGAGAGGAGAAAAGGACTATTCCCGGAGTCGCCGCGTCTTTCCCTTCATCTCTGTTCAAAATCCCCAAAGACTTCAAAGGGGGAAGATTGTTGAAATCGGCAGCGTTTTCGATGTCGCTCATCGGAATTATGGATCTTCCGTTTTGAGTCCACACGACAAAATCCCAGCCATCGGCGGGAGTAAGGTATTCATCGACCACTTCGCCGGATTTCACTTCTCCCTTTATGTATTTTTCAACGTTTACGGAGTCGGCCCCGGATTCTACCAACATTTTTTTAAGCCTTGCGACTTCGCCGGGCTCCAGAATTTCTTTAGAAAAATCGAATTTGCCGTTTTCGTCGGGATAGACGTTCTCCACCCAGGCGGATGGGCTGAGCGTTCCCCGGTATATAACAGGTTCCGATGCCTCGGTAAGACCGTATGTTTTTGCGAAACACCCGTTCTCCGTTATCGAAAACGTGCCGTCGGGCCAAAGAGAAATCATGTCGTCCTGGATCGGTTTGCTGTATTCGCCTTGCTTAGAAAAAGTAGTCGTAGTTTTTCCGGTTCCGGAAAGTCCCATGATGGCAACCGAAATCTCTTTGTCTTTCGTTTTGACCGTTTTCGCTCCCGCGTGAAGAACGAGGCCGCCCTTTTGATAGACATACTCGTTCAGCATTCTCAGCATGCCTTTTTTGCTTTCTCCGAAATAATCCGGTCCCATAACGTAAGTGATGTAATTCTCAATGTCAAAAATAATGGCCTGATTTCCGGGAAGACCCTGCGCGGGAAAACCGGCCAAAAATACAAGTCTGAAAACCGGCTCAAAAGGTTTTTTCAGAGATTCAGCGTTTTCGACCGATGACCTGGGAAACGACAGTATCTGCTGCATGGCGCCGAGATTAGCCGACACAAGATCGTAATACCATGTCACTCCGACAGCTCTTTTGCCTATACCGGCGTATCGGTCAATTTTTATCATCTTTCCCTGCTTTTTCATGTAATCGCAGGCATTTTTTATGTAATGGTCAGCTTTTTCGCGAGTGATGATTTTACTTGAAAATAGTTTGGCGGCGCTTTCTTCTGCAACTATATATGTGTACTCGGCTTTTCTCGCTTTATTTCTAGTCAGTTTGAGCATGTTTCCGTATGCCGTTTTCATCGATGCAGGCCCGTATTTCAAAGTGAGATCTCTGAATTTCTCCTGATCCGGATTGTCTATCAATTCGACGCCGGCTGGAATGACATTTGCCATCATTTTTTACTCCTTCATTTTTGTATTATAATCTGCCGAGCCGACAGTTTCGCCGTTTCAGGCAATTCACCGACGAGTGGTCCGGCGTATTGATAAAAAAGCTTCGTGACAAAGTTTTCACCGGAATCGTAAAATTCCTTCGGTATCAGTTTGGTTTTTCCGGCGATGTCCGCCAAAAGAGACAGTCTGTATTCGATCTCGTATTCTCCCGTTCTGTGGATTGTAACGGACCCGTCATTCTCCGTGACGGACGAATAAACGACAGCCATTTCTCCGCATTCCCGCGCTTCTTTTGAATCAGTTGCGCTGACGCATCCGGAAAACGACCTCTGAAGATAGCCGAAAGTGTCTGATCTGACTCTTTTTATTTTGAGTTCAGACTTGACCAGTTCGGAAAGCATGTCTCCCAGCGCGCCGGTTCCCGATAGCTGTATGTTGCCGTGTGAATCGAATTCCTTTTTCCCCTTTGAAAGGCTTGCTATAACTGGCTGTCCACCGGCGTCTGTAATCCCTTCACTGACAGCTACGACGCATCTTTTGTATTTTGAAAAGGCGCGATCAACACCCGCGAGAAACTTGCCTGTGTCAAAAGGGTATTCCGGAAGAAAAATCAGATGAGGCGCGTCCCTTTCGTTCTTTTTCGAAAGCGCGGACCCGGCGGTGAGAAAACCGGCGTGCCTTCCCATTACTATTCCGATATAAACTCCCCCGAGAGAATCGTTGTCGCAGTTTATTCCTCCGAAAGCCTGAGCGACAAATTTAGCCGCCGATCCGTATCCCGGAGTGTGGTCGTTGATTAAAAGATCGTTGTCTATTGTCTTGGGGACATGAAAGACCCTTAGGTCATAATTGCTATCCTTCGCTTGTTCGTTAATTATCCTGCAGGTGTCGGCGGAATCGTTTCCTCCGATGTAGAAAAAATACCTTATGTCATGCTTTCTGAACACGTCGAATATTTTAAGACAATATTCCGGGTCGGGTTTGTCTCTCGTGCTTTTGAGAGCGGCGCCAGGGGTAAGAGCAACCTTCTTCATGTTTTCAAAAGAAACAGAAGACAGATCGACGAAATTCTCGTCAATTATCCCCCTGACTCCTCTTATGGATCCGTAAAGCTTGGAAATGTGTGAACAGGTCTTGGATCTGAAGACGATCCCCGCGAGCGTTTGATTTATCACTGCAGTTGGCCCACCGCCCTGCGCGACGACAGCTTTTCCGACGAGTTCGGCCATTTTCAAACCTCCATGTTATTGAGATATGAGAACGATAAATGATGCTATACTTATCAAGGTGCCCATAATACTTGCGTAATCCTGCCACCATCTGAGAGTCACTTCCGGGACTTTGACGACGTCTCCCCTTTCCACCGGCGTGTTTATTCCGTCGCCCTTGTGAACGCCGTCGTAAGAATACACCGTGACTTTGTTAAGCATTCCTCTTTCGGTGACGCCTCCGGCTATGCTGACGTATTCAAAAGCGGTTTTCATGGGAACGAAAGAATATTCCCCCGGAGTTCTCACTCCTCCCAAAACGATTATTGAATTCCTTATTTCAGGTATCATTATCGTGTCGCTGTCTTCGAGGACGAAATCCGCCAAAGCGGTCTGATCTCTGCCGTTTATCCTGAACAATGTCCCGTTTCTCTTTACCGTGATATTTGATACATCGGCGTTCTGGAGAAATCCTCCGGCGATCTCGATAAGATCTTTTAAATTTTCGCCGTCGAATATTTCATGGACTGCCGAAACACTCTGAAAAGTCTCGAGAGTGTCTGTCGACCAAATCACGTCGGAAGTGCCGTAAGGATGCACTGCACCGAAAACTGTCACGGATTTTTTCATTTCCGGAAAATAGAGGACGACGCCTTCTTCCCTGAAAGGCGGGTCATACTCTATATCACCGGTCCTGAGGAATTGTATGTAATCGGCCGTATCTACTGTCCCGTCGAGAAACCTCAGTTCGATGTTCATAAGTGATGCCGTGGATTTCAGCAAAAGAGTTCCGACAGCGTAAGACACTCTCGTAAGGGGAGTGACTTCCAAAGGAGTATTTCCGCTTTGAACCGCCCCTGTCGGCATAATTATAAAATGCCTCGGTCTTACTATAATCAAACGGACTTCAACACCTGTGTAATATTTTCTGACCAGTGTCCTGACTTCTTCTTCGACTTCCTTCAGCGTTCTGCCTTCGGCGTATACTACTCCGAGGGGCATCCCCGATGCGAAATCGGCAGTCATCATGCTTGTCTCTCCGGGAATCGGTGTTTCACTTGGTTCGGCTATAATTGCGGGAGAGCCGACCGTCACTATCATCGTTCCGTCACCGTTTACCACGAGGTCCTGAACGAAACCCTGAGCTCCTGAAATGACCAGTTGGAGCCTGTCTCTCGGGTGAAGAGTATAAGTTTCAGGGTTGATGAGATAAACGTCGTCTCTGACCTGATTGACGACCATGAGTTCCATGAGAAAAATAAAAAACGTCATATTCCGGCGCTCCTTTGAATCAGTTAAAACCGCAATTATAAATTATACGGAGAAATTTTTCAACATCACAGATAAAGAAAAAAGCCCCCGGAACAGGGAGCTTTAATAAGAAAATAAAAGAATTTTATTTGACTTCAATACAGCTGACCGGACAATTGTTTTGGCATTCCATGCAACCCGTACATGCGTCCGGATGTACTACTTTCGCTTTATCTTCTATTTCAAAAACTTTAGGATCTGCCGGACAAACGTCTTTGCACAAACCACAGGCAATACAGTCGGCTTCGTTAACGTATGGTCTCATTTTACCTCCTTTAATTATTGTTTTATTATATTTGGGCTCATAAAAAATGCAAGCTCTTCTTTCATTGACCTTGACCGCTAATGCCAATTATGTAAAATATAGATAACTATGTTTGAATTTATACTCGGGAAAGACATAAACAAAATTCTCGAAAAAGTCAGAAGTTTCGAGGATCAGGGTGAAAATAAAAAAGCCCTCGATCTTCTGGACAAAGAATCGCGCAACCGCGAGGATTACAGCATTTATCTTGAACTGGGAAGGATGCAGGCAAAAATGAACATGCCTGTAGCCACAAGGAACCTGACTATGGCTCACATGCTCGCTCCCGAGAACATACAGAACACGATAAGCAGAGCGGAAGACGGATTCTTTCTCGGCAACAGACTTTCCGAAGTGGGTCTCTTCATAGGTTCTTTATATCTTGAGCAGGGGGATTTCGACAAAGCGAACGATTTCCTTAAAGACGTGCCCAAGGATTATGTCACAAAGGACATCACCGCAAAAAACCAGATACTTAAAAATTTCCCTCAGGGTACCGCTAACCTAAAAAAAAGATCCTCCCTTTTGATGTCGATAGCTTCCCTGACGCTTTACGTCGATAAAGACGCCGCCATTACTCTTTTTGAGGAAGTCGCCACCGAGTTTCCTGACAGAGCGGATCTGATAACCAGTCAACTCGCGTGGATGGCCAAAAGCGAATACAGATCTCCTGTTTCTCACATTTACCTGGGCAAGTTCAATCTCAATTTCGGGAAAGACAGGGAAGCCATTGAATCTTTCAACAGAGCTATTCAGATAGATACCGGATGCGCCGAAAAGATAATAAATGTAATATCGTCAAAAAATCAGCTCAGCTTAGAAACAATGGATTTCCTTTTCAATTTATACGTCTCGACCAACAATCAGGACAAAGCGCTTGAACTTGTAAACAAATCGAATCTTCCGAAAGAAACCGAAGGAAAATACCTCAAATCAATGCTTCAGACGGACAGAAAAAACATTAAAGCGAGAATGCAGTATATTGAACAGTTGATAACTGAAAAAAAACTTTCGGAAGCATCGGCGGAACTCGAATTTTTCACGGATAAAAACGAATACATCGAATGGGTTTCGGGCAAATTAGACCTTCTGCTTGAATCCCCTGACGAACAGATATACAACCTTTGCATTGACATCTATATGAAGAAAGGAGAATCAGGCAAAGCCGTCGACATAATTGAAGTGCTTTTGAAAAACTATCCGGAATCTTACGAAAGAGCCGAATCCTGCCTGCTGGACGCGACTGAACAGAACCTCGAAAACTACAAAGCCATTTATTTGCTTGGAAAAATCAGCGCGGAGAGAGGTACTTTCGACAAGGCGATCCTGATCGCTGACTTCCTGACCTTCTCGGGTTTTATTCAAAACATCGAATATTCCTACGATATATGCTCCGGCCTCATGGAGAGGTTTTCCGACAATTTGAAATTGAACGTTTCTTTTGTCCTCGCGTCCGTCTTCGATAAAATGAATCTGGCTGTTAAAACATCCGAAGCTCTCCTGGAAAGAGATGAAAAAACAATAATTGAACTTCTCATCAAACTCGACGTCCTGAGCGAAATATACCCCGACGTCAGCAAAAATGTCTCACAAATTACATCAATATTCACCGAAAAAATTCAGAGAGAAGACGTTTCTTTTGTCGCTGAAATCCTCTCTTCAATCAAATCGGAAAATCCTGAAAACGCTCTCAAGTACATTCAGATACTGGGCCGAGAACGCCAGGACTTAAAAGACCTCGCTAACGATCTTCTTGATAAAGTTTCAGAAAAATTCCCCAAAAACAAAGACGTCCTCAAAAGCAATATAATAATATTGCTGAGAAAGAAAAATCTTTCTCTGGCACTGGATAAATTACGTGATTTAATGGATTATCCAAAAGAAGACACGTGGACTCTCGATCTTTTCAAGAAATTGAAAAACCATTATCCCGACGACCACCGCGTTCTGTTCGGTTATCTGGATTTTCTACTCAAGAGAAAACTTTTTTCTCAACTTGACACTGAAATGGAAAAAATTCCCGAGAAACTACCTCCTGAGGATAAATCTTATTTTAATCTAATCAAAGGCCAAGTGGCTTTCGAATCAGGTAACGTCAAGGGCGGATTGAATCACGTATCGAAGAGTCTCGATTTTTCACCAAATTATTCAAACCAAATAATAGATCTGCTCGAAAAAGTAAAAAAAACATCGGAAGATCCGAAAGTTTTATACATCCTGTCAAAGGCTTATTCAAAAGCCGGTAAATTCGAAAAATCATCGGAATTGCTGTACGAGCTTTATTCCAAGTCATACGTATCTCCCGACAAAGTCATTAAAGAATTCCAGATGCAGCTTCAGCAAGCTCCTACCGATGCGAGCCTGAGATTTTATCTGGGAAAAATTCTTTCGTCAGAAGGAGAACTCGACAAAGCCGCCGTGGAATTCCAGCTCAGCGTTTCCTACGACGAATCTTTCGCGATTAGATCTCTTGAGGAAATGGAAAAGATAATAACGAACAGCGACTCTGAAAAGAATCTGAACATCATGATAACAATATCTGACAAATGCCAGAAATTCGACGTATTGTACACGACAATAAAGAGAATTGTATCGAGAAATCCCTCCAACAGATCTATAACCGAGTTTTCGAAAAAGAAAATCGCGTCCGAACCAGATAAAAACATTTATAAACTGATATGGGCCGAAATATCTATGAGGAACGACCGTTATGACGAAGCCAAAGACATCCTTCTGAAAATCAAGACCGAGGACTCGTTTGAAAATGGAATTCTTGCGACGCTGATAGAAGAGATCATTGACAAAGGTTTTCTAAATCCCGACCTTTTCCTCAAACACGGTGAAATATCATCCAAGAACGGATTCGAAGAAAAGGCTGTCGAATCCTTTTCGAGAGCTTTTGATTTGAATCCGGGATTCGCGGAAGAAATACTCCCTCAAATTTCACAAATTGAAAATCTCAAAGCTGAAGTACTAAAATGCTACATCATGTACGAAAAAAAGAATTTCGAGGAAAGTGCACGTATTTTACAAGATATCGCCGGCGATCTTCCCGATCAGATCACTAAAGAAATCCTTTTTAGATTCGCAAAGATACCTCCGTCCAGCGACAACTTCAGCCTTCAGCTGATTCTTCTCGATATCATGATAAAAAATAACATGATACAGCAGGCCGTCAAAAGAGTAGAGCTTCTCGATTCCTCAAATCTGAATTCCTCTCAGAAAGAGCACGTTCTCAACGCGGCTCTGGATTTTATAATATCTCACGATAAAAAAAGAGCTCAGAAATTTTTGAAGTCCTACAAGGCGATCACGGGGGATGAAAAATTCATTTCTTGGGCAAACGTAAAAAGACTGAAAGAAATCGAAAAAACAAAAATTTCCTCGGACAATCTTTCTCTCGCCAGAAAAATCAGAGCCGCAGGTTACCCGAAAAAAGCTCTCGCTCTTCTCAATGACGCAAACACACCCGAAGCTTTGTTCGAGAAATGCGTCTGTCTTTATTCCGCTGGAGATTATCCCCGGGCAATTAATTTGATAAAATCTTCAGGCATGAAATCAGGCCAGGAATATTTGGGTAAATTTTTGAAACTTCTCATTTCATGTCACGTCGAAATGTCTGATTTTCTTTCTGCCATGTCCGTTTTAAAAACGGCTTCAAACTATTTAAATGACAATGAAAAAAGAATTTACAGCGATTTAGCGGGGAAAATACTATCTGAATCCCCCCCCCTGATATACACAAAAATTAGAAAAAACAGCGGTTTATTCGATGAAAAAACAATCCAAAAAGCAATTGAGGAATTATGAAGAACTGTCCTTTTTCATCAACGCCGGGAGAAGTAAAGTTATGCGGTCCCGATTGCAATTTTTACGACACAAAGAGTGACAATTGCGGACTCCTAGAAATCGTCGGCGTTTTAAAAGAAATCAAAGACAAATCCGAAGAACTTAAAGAATCTTTCATCGAATTGAAAAACGACCAGACTCTGACAGGAGAAAAGATAAAAGAACTGCCTACACGCGAAAACATGAAGGACTTTTCAAACACTGTCAGGGAAGCGATAGAACCCATCCCGCAAAAAATCGACAACTACTGGACAGTTTCGGATACAATAATCGGACTGATAACAAAATCAACCGTTCTTCTCGAAGAACTGAAAACGCAGGCCAAAGATACTCAATCCAACGAAATGCTCGGTCTGCTTAAAGAAACGGTCGCGAACCTTTCCGAAATCAAACAGAAAGTAGATTTAAAGAACATTGAAAATTCTTTCAAAGACCTCGGAAACAACGAAAAAGACTTTTTCGATACTCTCGCTGTTGACGTTAACAATTCGATAGAAAAAAACCAGGCTCTTCTTATCGAGAACCTGTCTTCATATCTCTTGTCTGCTTCGACAAACATTGAAAAACTCCTTTCGGAACCCAATTACAAAGAGATAATTGATTTTCTGAAGCTAAGTGAAGAGAAGAAACTGGCCGAAAGAGAAACGGCATTAAAATCTCTTGAAGAATTTGTTGCAAAAAATCGGAAAGAGCTCATGGGTTCCGTCGAGAGCTATTTCTCGTCGGTCAAAGGAGACCTCTCGTCTCTTCCTTCTTCCGTTTCCGAAATTGAAAAATTCATAAAA